>JAUSBL010000107.1 GCA_030658975.1 Candidatus Latescibacterota bacterium | reverse complement strand
TCCCCTTCGGCCTGGCGCTCGGCGGCGCGCAGCAGCTGTTCCTGCTGGGCGGGCTGGCCATCGCCCTGGGCGTCTTCACCTACTCACATCGCGTGATGAGCACCGTCGGCGGCGACCTTTTCAAACTGACGCCGCAGATGGCGCTGGTCGTGGTGCTGGCGCTGTCGGTGGTGCTGTTCCTGTTCTCCTCGCAGGACCTGGAGCGCGCGCTGCTGCGCGCGGGCCTGCCGGCCCTGCCGCTGGTGCCGATCTCCAGTTCGCAGGCCGTGGTCGGGGCGGTCGTGGGCTTGGGTCTGCTCAAGGGCGGCCACGGGATCCGCTACCGCGTGCTGGTCGACATCGCGGCGGGGTGGGTGACCACGCCCATCATCGCCGGCCTCCTGGCGTTCGTCGGACTGTTCTTCCTGCAGAACGTCTTCGCGGTGCCGGTCAACCGGCCCCGCGTCTTCGAACTGTCGCCCCAGGTGATCGAGCGGGTGGGTCGTCTCGGCGTGCCCTGCGATGGGTTGGGTGGGCTGAGGGGGGAGGCCTTCACGACACAGATGGCGTTGAACCGGAAGCTGCGCGCGGCGACCGCCCTGGACGCGCAGCAGCGGACGATGGTGTTGGACGCCGCGCTGGTCGCCCCCTGCCTGGTGGACTCCGCGCGCGTCGTCCGTGTCATCGGATCCGGCCGTCTGGGCATCGAACAGGTCGCCGCGATCCGGGTCTTGTCCGGCCGGGAGTATCGCCACGGCTGGCAGCTGATCGAGGCGCTCGAGAGCTTGTCGCCGGACTGGCGTCCGCAAACCGGCAACGCCGCGGACCGGCTGCGGAACGACGACCTCGACGTGCAGCGACGGCTCGTCCTGCAGGCGCTGAAAACCGCGCCCGGAGCCGACCCGCCGCCGGGTCCCTAGCGCGAGGGCGCCGCCAGCAGCCTGCGCACCATCCACACCACCGTGGTGATCCCCGCCACCAGCAGCACGGCGAAGATCACGAGGTTGAGCGTCTGGGTCCGCACCGGGATCTCGTGCAGGTTCGCCAGCCCGGCCAGGTAGCCCTTCCGCACTGCGTCGCGCATCAGGATCATCACCGCCAGGGTCAGCAGCGTCGACCAGGCCAGCGGTTTCAGCGAGCGGGCGGGAACAACGCGCACGCGCCAGGCGAGCAGGAGCAGGACCAGGGACAGGGCCGTGCCGAGGCCCAGCAGGCCCGTGGCGTGGCCGCTGCCGCCCATGAACAGGCGGCTCACGTCCTCCCGCAGGGCCAGCAGGTACCAGAAGCCGATCATGATGTTGACGACGGTCGCGGCCAGGAAGACGTCCAGGCCGCGGCGCGTCAGCGCTTCCCTCAGCCGGGCGTCGGTGCGTTCGCGCCTGGCCAGCAGGGCCAGCATGATCCCGGCCACGGCGACCGCGCCCAGCGCCATGTGCAGGAAGCGCGGCCAAAGCAGCGCCTCGCCGAGGTTCAGGTGCAGGCCGCCGGGGGAGGCGAAGTACAGGCGGCTCCACTTTTCCGGCGTGAGCATCAGCGTCGTGTTGTTGCTGAAGGCGAAGCCGACCAGCGCGACGCAACCGATGGCGACCGCGGCGGCCCAGCGGCGGCCGCCGCCCAGCCGGCGGCCGCGGAACGAGTTGAGGTAGATCGCGGAATAGCCGACGATGAGCAGTGGCACCGTGGCGAACCACGGCCAGCCCATCAGGATGCTCGAGGTGTAGAAGAACCCGCCGTAGAGCGTCTGCATGAACAGCAGCGGCGCCACGCCGAAGGTCACCGTGCCGGCGAACAGCGTGGGCAGCAGCTTCGAGATCCGCTCGATCACGGCCTCGTGCAGCTCGCGGTCGCCGCCGCGCGCGAACAGGCTCCCCAGCAGGATCGCCCCCCCGCCGAGCAGGGCGTTCATGAACAGCAGGTGCACCAGGAAGGTCAGGTGCAGCAGCGCCTCGAACAGGGGCGCGGTCGCGGGGATGGGCAGCACGTCGGGGGTCGGGACGTAGGGGTTCATTCCGCGCTCCGATCGGGGTCGGCGCCGGCGGCGCCGGTGAGGAAGTCCAGCAGGTGCCCGCGTTCGACGGGGTCGCCGCCGTAGGCGGGCATCTCCGCGGCGAGGTCGGGCAGCATGTCGAGCATCGCCTCGAAGTCCTCGCGCGTATTGCCGGCCAGGGAGGGCCGCAGCGGGCGGTAGTCATCCAGCGTGTGGCAGGTGCCGCAGTGCGCGTCCCAGGCCAGGCGGGCCGCGGCGTCGCGGTCTGCGGGGAACACGGCGGCGCCGCGATCGGCGTCGGTGGCGAGGTAGGCCGCGAGGTCGGCGGTCTCCGCGGCGTTCCCGTGCCAGGCCGGCATCCTCGCCCGCATGTGCTGCAGGCGCGGCAGGAAGTCGACGATCTCCGCCTCGGTCCGGTGGCCGAGGAAGGGGCGCATCGCGTTGTACCCGTCGCGGGTGTGGCAGGGCAGGCACCAGGCGCGGTAGAGGTCGCGGCCGCGCTCGGCCGGCGTGGCCGCCGCGGGATCGCGCCAGCGCGTGAAGGCGGTGACGCCGGCGGCCGCGACTTCCGGCTCCTGGTCCACGCGCAGGCCGGTGGTGTAGAGGTAGCCGTGGATGGTGAAGGGCTTGCGGGCGGCTTCGCGCACCCACTCGCCGCCGAAGAACAGGACCAGCGCGGACGCGGTCAGCAGGACCGCCCCGGCCGGATGCCAGCGCCGCGGCGCCGCCAGCGGCCACAGGGCGAGCAGGAAGGTCGCCGCCGCGCCGGCCCACATCAGGGCCACGACGCGCGGCAGTACGGGGATCGCGCCCGCGGCCAGGTCGGCCCAGTCCGGGATCGCGCCGGACAGGGCGCCGCGGTACCAGAACAGGGCGGCCGCGAACGCCGCCACGCCGGCCGCGACCCAGGCGGCGCCGCGGCGCGTCGCCCAGACCCGGGCCTCCTCGGCGCGGGCGTCGCCGCGTTTCAGGAACGCCGCCGTCACCAGGACGAACAGGCCGGCCTGGGCCGCGGCCGCGGCCGAGCGCAGGGCCAGCGAGGGCCAGTAGGTCGGGTTGAAGAAGCCGGTCCAGAACTCCTTGTTCTCGAGCCAGCCGCCCGGGGTCAGCATGAAGGTCACGATCCCGTTGATGATCACCAGGCTCATGTAGGCGGCGATGAAGTAGATCCAGCCGACGGCCTGGTGCGTCCGCGCGTCCAGCCGCTCCCAGCCGTACCAGTAGACAAGCGCCGCGGCGATCTCCACGATGAAGAAGACCCACTCCATCGCCCAGCCCCACACGTAGGCGCGGATCAGGGCCAGGAGCGCCTGTGGCGAGATGAGCGCCGCGGTCGTCCAGATGCCGACGCCGGTGATGGCCCCGAACACCAGGGTCAGCAGCAGGAAGGTCCGGCTCTGGGACTTCACCAGCGCCAGCAGCGCCGCGTCGCCGCGCCGCCGCGCGGAACGCTCGGCGACCACGAGCCAAAGACCGCCGCCGATGGCGAGGTGCGCGACGAACACGTGCAGCACCGAGACCAGGGCCATCAGGACGCCGCCGCCCATCGGCAGCTCCCAGACCGGGTAGTTCATCGTCCGTCCTCCGTGGTTGCGTTCCGTGGGTCGTCGGCCCCGTTCAGGGAGCCTGCCGCTGCAGCAGGCGGACCAGCCCGCCCCAGCGCTTGTCGAGGTGGAAGCCGTGGCGCTCGAAGAACGGGCGCAGCACGAACAGCGTGGTCACGGCGTGGTGGCCGAGATTCGCCATGCGCGCGCAGAAGTCCTCGATCAGCACGCTGCTGATGCCGCGGCCGAGCAGCGGCGTGGCCACGACGATGCCGTTGAGGTGGACCACGCCCGGCTCGAGGTCCTTCCAGCTGATCCCGCCGACGATGCGTTCCTGGGCGTCGAGCACGATGACGAAGTTGTCCCGTTCGGAGATGGTCTTGTAGTAGCCGGATTTGAAGAACAGCCGGTACAGGCGTCCGTACTCCGAGGGCTCGACCGGCTCGCGCACCGCGTAGGCCGTGCCGGTCTTGTCCTGGATGCGGGTCGAGACGATGACCTGGCGGTGGTCGCTGTCGCCCACGGCCAGCAGCTGCGCGGGCTGGTCCGCCGCCGAGTGGGGGAAGGCCAGACGCTGGAAGGCGTGGCGGTCCTCCGCCTCGGTCAGCGTCTCCTGCAGGACGCCGAGCTCGACGCGGCGCGTCGCCGGCGTGGACGGAGCGCGGTGCAGGGCCTTGATCAGGGCGTCGAACGCGGCCTGGGTGGCCTCGCTCGCGCGACGGAACCAGGTCCGGCGGTACAGGAGGTAGCGGTCGAGCTCGGGCTGGTCCCCCAGGCCGTAGAGGCGGAGCATCTCCTCGACGATCTGGCCGCGCGCCCGGGGCGAGGCGTCGGGGTTCGACGCTTCCCAGCGGCGGAAGCGGCTCACCGCGCCGCGCAGGGCGCAGCTCTCGAACGGCGTCTCGTCGAGGCGGTGCAGGTAGCCCTGCAGGACCTCGCCGAGCTGGCTGCGGTAGCCGTCGGGCGGCTGGTCCTGCAGCGCGTCCAGCAGTTCGATCAGGAACTCGCGCGCGCGGGCCAGTCCCAGCGCCTCGACGCAGGCGTCCGCGATCCACGCCAGGTCGAGACGCCGGCCCGTCCAGGGGTAGGTCACCGTCGTCTGCTTGAAGTAGTTGCGCAGCATCGGCCGCACGAGGTCGAGCGGACCGGTGTAGACGGACCATCCGGTCAGCGAGAGGATGCGGGCGCCCTCGCGGAAGTCGGGTTCGGACACCGCGACATTGGAGGGCGTGACCATGCCCGGCACGATGCGGCGCCCGCTGATGGCCCAGCCGCGGAACACCGCGGCCAGCGCCTGCACGAACAGGCGGCGCCAGCCGGGGTCTCGCATGTCGCCCGGGACCTGCGACCAGTCGCCGGCGAACTCGCGGATGCGCTCCCACACCGAGAGGTCGCTCACGAAGGCCAGCGACAGCGCGCCCATGGCCGGCCGGTAGCAGCCGAAGCGCGGCAGCACGGGCGGCCCGTGGGGGTGGCCGCCGAGGGCGATCAGCCAGAAGATGGTCGTGAGCATCTCGCTGCGGTCCTCGTCCATGAGGTCGCGGTCCCAGATGACCGCCAGCAGGTCGTAGTGTTTCCCCTGCACCGTGTTGACGCTGATGCGGTAGATGCGCTGGCGGTGACGGACGGCGGTGCGGCCGATCCAGATGCCCTCGCGGGGCACCTCGCGCAGGTCCAGATCCTCGCCGTCGGACGTGAGCTTCACCGACTGCTGCAGGAAGGTGGTGCCGACCAGCACCTCCTCGAGACGCGCGATCTCCTCGGCGGACAGCCCGTCCTGGTAGAGGACCTTGTCCTGCCAGGCTCCCGGCCCGCGGTGGGGCAGGGCGCGGTCGAGGGCCTCCTCGTACCAGTCGGCCAGCGCCAGCGCGTGCCGCTCGGCGCGCGCCGAGATGACCGGGTCCTCGCGCAGCAGCACCCAGCTGATCAGTTCGTCGCGCACGGTGCCGTAGTAGGCGGGTTGCAGGCGCGCGAAGTCCGACAGCAGCCTGAAGATGATGTCGAGCTGCGAGTGCATGGCGTCGTCCGCGGGCCAGGTGAGGTGGCGGCGGTAGGCGTGCAGGCGCAGTCGGAAGGCTTCGAGGCGCCGTTCCTCGAAGCCCCCGTGCGTGATCGCCTCGATGCTGGCCTCGTCCAGGAAGGGCAGGCCCGAGGTCAGGAACTTGGGCCGCACCTGGCTGTAGTCCGGCGCCGGCTCGTCCAGCAGCAGGACGCGGTAGGCGGCGCTGCGCACCGGCATCTCCGCGTGGCGGGACAGCGCCTCGAGGCGCCGGCGCAGCAGCTCCGCCGTGCGGTGGTCGGCGATCTGCAGCGCCCGGGCCAGCCCGTCCACCGCGCGGGCGGCGGTCTCGCCGGCGCCGAAGAACGCGGCGCTGGTCAGCTCGTGCAGCCGCGCCAGCCGCTGGTCCTGAAGAGCGGGGGGCGCCCCCGGGTCCGCGGTCCCGACGCCCGCCGGAAACGGGTGCGGCAGGTAGACGTGCTGGGTGATCGTGGAGAGGGTCGCGTCCCAGCCGTCGCGCACGTGGCAGAACGCCGCCAGGTCCGGGTTGCCGACCCACAGCAGCGGCTGGCGCGCCAGCAGCCCGAGGTCGACCACGCCGCCGGCGATCTCGTATTCGAGGTCGCCGATGCGCCAGCGGCCGTCGTCGCCCGGCGCCACCGCCAGTTCGCGGCCGCTGACCCGGTTGCGCACGCGGTCGCCGCCGGCCTCCAGCTCGGTCTCGAGGATGCCCAGGTCGCGGATCAGCCAGCGCGGCACGCGCAGGCGGGTGCCGGTCAGCGCCAGGGTCACCGCGTCGCTGCGGTACAGCTCGTCGACGACGGCGGTGAAGTTCTCCTCGATGGCCTTGCGGCGGTAGGAGCCCTTGGGCGTCAGCTCGCCGTGTTCGGCGGCGAAATCGCGGTCCAGCACCGCGAAGTTGACGACGCGCTCGTAGGAGAGCAGGTCGGCGTTGGCGGCGTGGACGATCCGGCCGAAGTAGGCGCGCGCGTCCTCGCCCTGCGGATCCCCCTGCAGGACGGGATCCTCGGCGTCGGGCACGATCAAGAGCACGTTGTCGGTGCGGTGGTCGCCGACCAAAAAGACGCGCCGGATGCCGGGCACGCCGGTGAACTTCTGCTCGACGCGGCGCGGGGCGACGGTCTGGCCGCGGGCGTTCTTGTAGATGTCCTTGAGGCGGTCGACGATCTCGAGGTGGCCGTCGTCGTGGCGGCGGAAGATGTCGCCGGTGCGCAGCCAGGCGCCGTCGCCGGGCCGCCCGTCGCCGTCGATGTAGGCGGCGACGTAGGGGCCGGAGATCTCCAGCTCGTCCTCCTCGCCGAAGCGCACCCGCACACCCGGCAGGGGGCGGCCCACCGAGTCGTCGCGGTAGTCGCCGGGCGGCGTCATCGTGATGCCGCCGGTGGCCTCGGTCATGCCGAAGCCGCTGCACAGCCCGACGCCGTGGTGGTGGAAGAAGCGGAAGACCTCGGGCGCGAGGTGGCCGGCGGCCGACAGGCCCCAGCGCAGGCGATCGCCGACGACCGCGCGCACGTCGGCGGGCGACGGCTCGCCCACCTCGTCGCCGCGGCGCGCGAGGCAGGCTTCGCGCAGCTGGCTCCAGCGCAGGGGGATGCCGATCAGCCCGGTCGGGCGCACGTCCGGCAGCAGGCGCAGCAGCGTCTCGCGCGACGGGTTGCCGGCGAAGACGTACTCGCCGCCCCAGAACATCGTGCCCAGCAGTTCCAGGTAGCGGCCGAAGGTGTGGAACAGCGGCAGGTAGCAGAGCAGGACCTCGTCCCGGCCGACCTCCGGCAGGGCGGCCGCGCGCGCGAAGCGCTTGGTGACGAGGTTGCCGAGCGAGAAGGCGACGCCCTTCGGGGTGCCGGTGCTGCCCGAGGTGAACATGACCGTGGCGACGTCGTCGAGCCCGAAACGGGGATGCGCCGACAGCGCGGCGTCCACTTCGCCGGCCGAGAGGCCGGCGCAGATCTCGTCCAGCAGCTTCGAACCTTCGCCCCGCTGCCCCTCGTCGAGGTGCAGCAGGCGCGGCCGGCGTCCGGCGGCCGCGGCGGCGCGGCGGGCGAGGTCCAGCTGCTCGTCGGTGCCGGCGACGATGGTGTCGATGTCCAGGCGCTCCAGGATCCAGGCCAGCTCGCCGGCTTCCGTCTGGGGGGACAGCGGCGTGACGAGGATGCCGTGCAGCAGGCACGCGAGGTCGGCCAGGGCGCCGCGCACCGAGTTCGGCGTCAGCAGCGCCACGCGGGGCGCCGGTCCGGACTGCAGCAGCGCCGCGGCGTAGGCGCGGGCCTTGCGGCGGGCGCGCGCGTAGCTCCAGGTGCCGGCGCCCGCGGTGTCGGGTTCGCGCAGCCACGGGCGTTCGGGATGCGCGGCCACGCGCTGGTCCAGCAGCGTCTCGAGCGTGACGCCGCCGAGGCGGACCGCGGCGATCGCCGCCTCGGCCCAACGTTCGCGCGCCGCGGCGTCGGGCAGCGCCGCCAGCAGGTCGGGGTCGCGGGTCCCGTCCAGCCAGCGCCTCCAGACGGCGACGGGCGCAGCGGACCCGCCCGACAGCGCCGCCTCGGCGGCGTCGAGCAGCTGCGCCGCCCGCTGCGCGGGGGGCGCTTCGCCGGTGAGCAGGAGGTCCAGGGTCTGATCGAGTGTCATCGTCTTTCCCGGTCGGTAGTTGGCCATGCACCCGGGCATGATAGTCGCACGTGCGATTCCGCGAAACAGGAAAGCCCGGCCGGCGCGCCTCCGGCCCGACTGCAATACCCAGCTTCAACCTCTGGAATAGTCGCCACTTGCGCCGCCGGAGCCTGGACCCTAGGATGCCGGCACACACCCGATCGGAGGCCGGTTCATGGACTGCTGCGGCAATCCCATCGTCGAGACCACGATGGCCCTGTCTTTCGCGACGCTCTTCGGTTTCGGCCTGACCATGAGCCTCGGCCACTGCCTGGGCATGTGCGGTCCGCTGGTCACCGCGGTCAGCGCGGCGCAGCGCAGTGACGGGGCCTCCCAGGCGGTGATGCTCGGCCGGCTGTCCCTGTACAACCTCGGTCGCATCGCGGGCTACGCCGCGCTGGGTGTGGCCGGCGGCCTGCTGGGCTCCGCGGTCTCGCGCGCGGGACAGGGCGTGCTCTCGATCGCGATCGGCGCGCTGATGCTGCTGACCGCCGTCGGCCTGGTCTCGATCCGGCGCTGGGAGCAGGGCGGTCCCCTGCAGAAGCTGATCGCGAACCGGCTGCCGCAACTGCTGGGCGCGCGCACGGCCCACGGACGGATCGCCCTGGGACTGGCCAACGGCTTCCTGCCCTGCGGACCCGTTTACAAGGCCGCTCTGGCCGCCGCGGCCAGCGGCAGCGCCTTGCAGGGCGGGATGGCCATGATCTGGTTCGGGCTGGGCACGGTGCCGGTATTGCTGCTTTTCGGGATGGGAGTGGCGCGCCTGAGCCTGGGCGCCCGCCGCCTGTTCAACCGGCTGGGCGCGGCGCTGCTGTTCGTCATGGCCGTCCAGTTGATCCTGCGCGGGCTGGCGGCCCGCGACGTGATCGCCCACGCCCGGCTGGGGGAGGTCGTTTTCTGGTGAATTCGTCAGCTGGAAATGCGACATTGAATTTCGCTATCATAGTCGATATCTGCGGAAATCACTGACTACCAGACAGTCTTGTTTGGCATCACAACCCGGCGGCGTATACTTTTCGTTCCGAGAGCGGATGAATAACGTCCTTGATCCCGGAGTGACCGGGTAGCGCAACCGGCGAGGTGCCGACACCGATGGGCAGGCCAGCAGCGATCCCAGTCGCGGCTCCGGAACCGGCCGCTTCGATGCGCCGGTCGCCGGGGACGTGCGTGCAATGCGGGCTCGATCTCGGCCCCGACCACCGCGAGCAGGACGGTCCCTTCTGCTGCCGGGGCTGCCGGGCGGTCCACGACCTGATCCACGGCGCCGGTCTCGACCGCTACTACGAACTGCGCCGCGGCGAGACGGCCCCGGCTCCTCAACTGCGTCCCGACAACTTCGCCTGGCTCGAACTGCTGCTCGAAGATCCCGCGCACGGCGTGGGCGAGGGCGTGGTGCGCCTGCGCCTGGACCTGCAGGGCGTCCACTGCGCTGCCTGCGTCTGGCTGCTCGAACAGCTCTTCGCGCGCCGGGCCGCCGGTCGCGACCTGCGCATCAACCCGGCCCTGGGCACCGTCGAAATCATCTGGGACACGCGGCTGGGTTCGCTGCGGGACTACCTGGCCGAGGCGGAGGGCTTCGGCTACCGCTTCGGGCCGGCGCACGCCAGGCCGGCGCCGCGCTCGCGGGGGATCCTCGTGCGCCTGGCCGTCGCCGTCGCCGCGGCGATGAACGTCATGATGTTCAGCCTCAGCTACTACTTCGGACTCGCGCCCGGCGAGCAGGGTCCGGCCTACGTCATGTTCGGGCGCCTGAGCCTGGCGCTCTGCACCGTCGCCGTCGCGGTCGGCGGCTGGCCGTTCTTCGCCGCCGCCTGGCAGGGCCTGCGCCGCCGCGTCGTGCACCTGGACCTGCCCATCGCGCTGGGCATGGTCCTGAGCTGGGGCGGCTCCGTCCACGCCTACCTGACCGCCGGGCCCGAGTCCGCCTACTTCGACACCGTGACCATCTTCGTCGCCCTGATGCTCGTGGGCCGCTGGCTGCAGGAGTGGGTGCTCGAACGCAACCGCAACTCGCTGTTGTCCTCGGGCGGCATCGCGGACCTCTACGCGCGCCGCCTCGTCGACGGCCGCCTGCAGGCCGTGTCCGCGTCGGAGCTGCGCACCGGCGACGAGATCTGGATCGCGCCCGGCGACCTGGTGCCCGTCGCGGGCGTGCCCCTGCACCGCGAGGCGCTGGTCTCGCTGGACTGGATCACCGGGGAGTCCGACGCGCAGGTCCGCCTGCCCGGCGAGCGCGTGCCCGCCGGCGCCTTCAACGCCGGCGAGACGGGGTTCCGCCTGGCCGCCGTGGAGGATTTCTCCGACTCGCGGCTGCACGACCTGCTGCGCCTGGACGACGCGCGCGAGGCCGACGCCGCCGCGCCCCGCGACGCCTGGCACCGCATCGCCACGGCGTACGTCGTCGCGGTGCTCGCGCTGTCCGCGATCGGGTTCGCGGCCTGGTACGGGGCCGGCCCGCAGCGCGCGGTGGCGGTGACCGTCTCGGTGCTGGTGGTGACCTGCCCCTGCGCGCTGGGCCTGGCCGTGCCGCTGGCGCGCGAGCTTGTGCACGTGGGGCTGCGCCGGCGCGGCGTGCTGTTGCGCCGCGACAGTTATCTCGAGAAGGCGCTGCGCGTGCGCAAGATCCTCTTCGACAAGACGGGCACGCTGACGCGCGGCCTGCTCGCGCTGTCCGACGCGTCCCGCCGCGAGCTGCTGGCCCTGCCGGCGGCCGAGCGGCGCGTGCTGTGGAACCTGACCGGCCGCAGCGGCCACCCCGTGAGCCGCTGCGTCGCGGCGGCCCTGTCGCTGAACGACGCCGCCTCGGCGCCGCAGGGCGCCGCCCGGCTCGACCCCGCGGCCGACGACGTGCGCGAGGTTCCCGGCGAGGGGCTGGTCTGGGAACGCGACGGCGTCGTCTGGCGCTTCGGCCGTCCCTCGTTCGCCGTGCCGGCGTCCGCCGCGGCCTTCGCCGGGCGCAGCGTCTTCAGCCGCGACGGCGCGCCGCTGGCGGCGCTGGCGCTGGTCGAGGAGATGAAGTCCGACGCCGCGGCCGAAGTCGCGCGGCTGCAGGCCGCCGGGTACGAGGTCCACCTGCTGAGCGGCGATGCGCCCGCGCGCGTGCTGGAGACGGCCGCCGCGCTCGGTCTGGCCCCCGGCCGGGCCCGCGGCGGCCTGACCCCGCGAGGGAAGGCCGACGCCGTGCGCGCCCTGGACGACCGCGACACCCTGATGGTCGGCGACGGTCTCAACGACAGCCCCAGCTTCGACGCCGCCTGGACGGCGGCCACTCCGGCCGTCGACCGCGCGGTGTTGCCGCACAAGGCCGACTTCTACTTCCTCGGCGACGGCGTCGCCGCCGTGCGGCGTTCGCTGGAAGCGGCGCACCGCCTGCGCGTCGTCCAGCGCGGCAACCTCGTGTTCGCCGGGATCTACAACCTGGCCGCGGTGGGTCTCTGCCTCGCGGGCGTGGTCACCCCGGTCGTGGCCGCGGTCCTGATGCCCGTCAGTTCCGTGACGGTGGTCGCGGCGACCGCCGCGCGGCTCGGCGCCGGGAGGTCCCCGTGGACGTCCTGATGATCACCGTCTTCGTCAGCCTGCTGCTGGTCATCGGCGGGCTGGTGCTGTTCTTCGTCCGCCAGCGCGCGGGCGATTTCGACCACGGGGACCGCCTGTCGCTGCTGCCTCTGGCCGACGACCCGGCGGGCCCGCCCGAACAGGATGTGCAACCGCAGGAGCCCTGAGCGGGCTCGTCCACCCCTGGAGAGGAGGCTCCGCGACCCATGCAAGCCACGACTCCCGTCACCAAGCGCGTGGTGTACGACGACGACATCGTCCGCGCGTTCTCGCTCGCGACCATCATCTGGGGCGCCGTCGGGATGCTGGTCGGCGTCCTGGTCGCCGCGCAGATGTCGTTCTGGCAGGCCAACCTCGACCTGTCGTGGACGACGTTCGGCCGGCTGCGGCCCCTGCACACCAACGCGGTCATCTTCGCCTTCGTCGGCAACATGATGTTCGCCGGCGTCTACTACAGCACCCAGCGGCTGCTCAAGGCGCGGCTGGCCTCGGACCTGCTGAGCTGGGTCCACTTCTGGGGCTGGCAGGCGATCATCGTCGGCGCCGCGATCACCTTCCCGCTGGGGCTGACCCAGAGCAAGGAGTACGCGGAGCTGATCTGGCCGCTGGACCTGCTGGTCGTGCTGGTCTGGGTCGCTTTCGCCGTGAACTTCTTCTGGACGCTGGCCCGGCGCAACGAACGCAACCTGTACGTGGCGATCTGGTTCTACATCGCGACGGTCATCACCATCGCCGTGCTCTACATCGTCAACAACCTGCAGCTGCCGACCAGCGCCACCCATTCCTACTCGGTGTTCACCGGCGTGCAGGACGCCCTGGTGCAGTGGTGGTACGGCCACAACGCCGTGGCCTTCTTCCTGACCACCCCGATCCTGGGCATCATGTACTACTTCCTGCCCAAGGCCGCCGGCCGGCCGGTCTACTCGTACCGCCTGTCGATCGTGCACTTCTGGTCCCTGATCTTCATCTACATTTGGGCCGGTCCGCACCACCTGCTGTACACCGCGCTGCCGGACTGGGCGCAGACGATGGGCATGATCTTCAGCATCATGCTGTGGGCCCCGAGCTGGGGCGGCATGCTCAACGGCCTGCTGACCCTGCGCGGCGCCTGGGACAAGCTGCGCACCGACCCGGTCATCAAGTTCTTCATCGTCGCGGTGACCTTCTACGGCATGAGCACCTTCGAGGGGCCGCTGCTGTCGATCAAGAGCGTCAGCGCCCTGGGCCACTACACCGACTGGATCATCGGCCACGTCCACGGCGGCGCCCTTGGCTGGAACGGCTTCATGGCCTTCGGCATGCTCTACTGGCTGGTGCCGCGGCTCTGGGGCACGCAGCTCAAGTCGGTCCGCCTGGCCGAGGTCCACTTCTGGATCGCGACCTTCGGCATCCTGCTCTACGTCGTCGCGATGTGGATCTCCGGCGTCAGCCAGGGCCTGTTCTGGCGCGCCCTGGACGCCGAGGGCTTCCTCAAGTACCCGGACTTCATCGAGGGCCTGATCGCCTCGCGGTTCATGTACCAGATGCGCCTGGTCGGCGGCCTGGCCTTCTTCGCGGGCACCCTGCTGATGGTCGGCAACCTCTGGGCGACGATCCGCAGCGGCCGCAAGACCACCGTCGAGATCGAGGTGCAGGGCTTCGCGCACGACGGCCCCGGCTTCTGGGCGCTGATGCGCGGCGCGCCGGTGCTCTACTCGCTGGCCGTGATCGTGCTCTCGCTGGTGCTGTTCTTCTCGGGCACCCTCGGCAGCGCCATCGCCATCGCCGGCTTCGGCGTGCTGGTGATCGCGGGCGCCCTGTCGATCGGCATGGAGAAGTCCCGCAAGAGCTGGCACGACCTGATCGAGGGCCACTCGCTGGCCTTCGCGGTGCTCGTGCTGGTGGCCGTCCTGGTGGGCGGGCTGGTCGAGATCGTGCCGCTGGTCGTCGCCAAGAAGGAGGTGCCGGCCCAGGTCGCGCACGCCGACTCGGTCTGGGCGGCCAAGGGCGAGTACGTCTTCGTGCAGATGCCCTACAGTCCGCTGGAACTCGAGGGCCGCGACATCTACGTGCGCGAGGGCTGCTACGTCTGCCACAGCCAGATGATCCGCCCGTTCCGCCACGAGACCCTGCGGTACGGCGAGTACAGCCGGGCCACCGAGTTCATCTACGACACGCCCTTCCAGTGGGGCTCCAAGCGCACCGGGCCCGACCTGCACCGCGAAGGCGGCAAGTACGCCAACGTCTGGCATTACCTGCACATGAACGACCCGCGCTCGACCTCGCCGGGCTCGAACATGCCCCCGTACGCGCACCTGAAGTCGCACCGGGTCGACCTCGGCGCCACCGCGGGCAAGATGCGGGTCCTGCGCCGGCTGGGCGTGCCCTACGACGACGCGCAGATCGCCGGCGCGGCCGCGACCGCGCGTTCGCAGGGAGAACTGATCATCGCCGACCTGGCCACCCAGGGCATCACGGCCGCCTCCGACAGCGAGATGGTCGCCCTGATCGCCTACCTGCAGCGACTCGGCCGCGGCCCGCAGCCCGTGGCCGCGGCTCCGGCCGCGACTCCGGCCGTGACTCCGGCCATAGTGGCCGCGCGGGAGGTGGCGCGATGAGCGACTGGTACTTCCGCGAC
>JAUSBL010000097.1 GCA_030658975.1 Candidatus Latescibacterota bacterium | reverse complement strand
GAAGTCCCCCTCGTACTGCCAGTGCAGGTGGCCCGTGCGGTAGAAGCCCTCCAGGCTGAACCAGCGGTCGTCCCAGGACAGCGACGACTGGTAGACCTTCACGCGCTCGACGGATTCGAGCTCGACGGGCCCGCCGTCGGCGCCGAGCAGCGAGCGGGTCAGGCCGCGGTTCTCGTAGAAGATTTCGTCGATGGGGTTGCGCGGCACGCGGCCCAGCACGTTGAGCGACAGCCGGCCGATGACGGCGTCGTTGGGCTTGGCCTCGAAATCGGCGTAGAAGGATTGGCCGCTGTCGAAGCCGCGGAAGGAAGGGGACGCGGACTGCGGCATGGCGATGGGCGGCGTGGCGACGTTGTCGCCGCCGGTGCTGTAGGTCTCGTACTCGAGCCGCAGCCCGGCCAGCCGCACCTTGCTCAGGGTGTCGGTCTGCAGGCTGGCCGCGTCGCCCCTGGCCGCGAGCACGCCGTCCATGGGCCGGATGGCGCCGAAATGGGCGCCGATGGCCGCCAGGTCGGTGCCGGGAGCGTACGGGTCCAGCCGGAAGGCCTCGCGCAGCGCGTAGTAGGCCGCGCGCGGGTAGACCTCGTACAGGCCGCGGGTGTCGGGGTACCCCTTGGCGGTGATGCCCCACCACTCCTCGTTCATGTTGTTCTCGCCGTCGCGGAAGTCCTCAGGGTAGCCGCCGTTCGGCCAGGAGGCGTTCGTGTCGTGGATGTCCAGGCGGCTCTCCTGCCCGAACTTCCACCAGCCGTCGGACCACTGGAAGATCAGCCCGCCGACGGCGTTGCCCACCCGGCCCTTGCCGGCCGACTGTTCGTAGATCTCCTGCCACTGGCCCACCAGGTAGTGCGCCTGGGTCGCCTGGTCCTCCTGCATCGTCCGGGCGTTGAAGGCGTCGGCCCCGAACTCGGTGAACATGGTCGGGATGCCCAGTTTGTCGTGGACCACCTGGTAGAAATCGCGCGCCGAGACGCCGCGGTAGACGTTCGCGCCGAACACGTCCAGTCCCTGGCAATGCTCGGCGATGAGGTCGATGTACTGCAGGTCGCCGTTGGCGATGGCCACGGGCCGCTCGGGATCGCGGGCCTTGATGTCGCGGATGATTTCGCCGAAGAGCGAGTACAGGTGGCGGGCGCGCGCGGTGTCGCGCTCCCCGGCGGGAAGCGCCTCGATCTCGAACGACGACCAGGACAGGCCGTAGTTGTTCTCGTTCCCCAGCAGCCACATCAGCACGCCCGGCGTGTCCCTGTACTCGTCCACGACCGCGGCCAGCTCGTCCTTCAGGACCCGCCTCACCACGGGGTCGCTGTAGTCGGTCGACGGGCGCCAGACCCCTTCGATGGTCAGACCGTAGCGGCCCACGGTGTGGTTCAGCATCGTATGGATGCCGTACCGCTCGTAGATGTGGCTCACCCAGCGGGGCGGGACGCCCGCGTTCTGGCGGATGGTGTTGACGCCCATCGCGGTCAGCAGCGGCATCTCCCGGGCCAGGGCCGCCTCGATGATCTCGTCGGGCTGCGACCACAGGCTGTAGGTGTAGTTCTGCCCGATGGGCACGTAATCCCAGTTCATGCCCAGGATCATGAAGTCCCGCCCCTCGACCTGCAGGCGGGAGCCGCCGGCGTCGTCGACGACCCTGACCCGGCGTTGAGCGCCGCCCTCGTGCTGGGCCGCGGCGACGATGGGCAACACGACCAGGAGCAGGGTCCAGACCAGGCCGGTCCGGCGGCAGCGGCGAACACGGTCGTCAAGCATCGGACGCACGGGATTCTCCTCGGCTGGGGGGGGAAGTGGCTTCGTCGACGGCGTTGGCCGCCACGACGTCGCGGTACCAGTGGGCGCTGTCCTTGGGCATGCGTTGGCGGGTCTGCGGATCGACGGCGAACAAACCGAAGCGCATCCCGTAGCCGTAGCCCCATTCGAAATTGTCCAACAGGGACCACAGGAAGTACCCCGCGAGCGGCACTCCCTGCGCCAGGGCGCCGTGGGCGGCCTGCAGGTGCGCGCGCAGGTAGTCGATGCGCCGGGTATCGGCGATGCGCCCAGCGGCGCCGGCGGGATCGTCGTACGCCGCCCCGTTCTCCGTGATGTAGATTTTCCGGGGCGCGTAGTCGCGATGGATGCGCAGCAGGCTCTCCTGCAGTCCCCGGGGGTAGACCTCCCAACCCATATCGGTGAGTTCCCCGGCGGGGGCCGGCGGTACGGCCGCGGGCCGGCCGTCCGCGTCCGCCCGCATGACGACGCGGCTGTAGTAGTTCAGTCCCAGGAAATCGAGCGGCTGCGAGATGGCCGCGAGATCGCCCGCTGCCACGAACGGCATCTCCGGGCCCGCGAGGTGCCCCCGGGCCACCCGGTCGGCGACGGCGTCGGCGGGGTACGAGCCGCGGAAAACCGGGTCCAGGTACCAGCGGTTGAAGAAGCCGTCGAACCAGCGGGCGGCGTCGCGGTCCGCCGCGCAGTCCGTGGCCGCGTGGACGGGGCTGTGGATGAGCACGATGCCGACTTCGGCGTCGGCCACCTCGCGGCGGATGACTTCGGCGGCCCAGCCGTGGGACAGCAGCAGGTGGTGGGCGACGCGCAGGGCTTCGGCGGGGTCGCGGTGTCCCGGCGCGTGATGTCCTTCCTCGTGCCCCAGGGTGGCGGCGCACCACGGCTCGTTGTGGGTCGTCCAGCACTTCACCCGGTCGCCGAGGCGGCCCGCGACGACGGCCGCGTAGTGAGCGAAAGCGGCGGCCGTATCGCGGTCGCTCCAACCACCCCGATCCTGGAGCGCCTGGGGCAGATCCCAGTGGTAGAGCGTGGGGAAGGGACGGATCCCGGCTTCCAGCAGTCCGTCGACGAGCGCGTCGTAGAAGTCGAGCCCGGCCAGGTTCGCGAAGCCGCGCCCCTGGGGCAGAACGCGCGGCCAGGAGATGGAGAAGCGGTAGGCGCCCAGCCCCAGATGGCGCATGAGTTCGATGTCTTCGCGCCAGAGGTGGTAGTGGTCGCAGGCGATCCCCGGATGCGACCCGTCGGCGATCTTGCCGGGGATGGCGGCGAAGCGGTCCCAGATCGATTCCCCCCGCCCGTCCTCGCGCGCACCGCCTTCGACCTGTTGGGCCGAAGTGGCGACGCCCCACAGGAATCCCTCGGGAAAGATGTCCTTGCGCATCCGGAACCATCCCCCGTTTTTCGCGCCGGCGTGCGAAAAAACCTTTGTTCGGACTCCGAACATAGTGTATGCTACTCCCTAGTCCTGTCAAGATCTCTCTCGGCGCGGGGGACCGCCCGGCGCGGGAGATTTCGGGACCCGGAAAACGCTACCGCTCGCCGGCGGGAGGCCGCTCCCGGCGGTCGGCAACACGGTCACGACGGCAGGCCCGAACCAGGACCGGCCGTCCCGCACCCGGATGCGGCCACGCTCGGAAAAGAGGTCACCACCATGCGCCATCTCGTCACCGGACTCGTCGCGGTCGCCGCCCTGGCCTGCCTGCTGCCGGCCGCCGGCCACGCCCTGGCCCCCTACAGCCAGAACTTCGAGAATCTCGTGCAGTCGGACATCAACGCCCTCGCCACGGACGGCTGGCTGGTGTACGGCAACGTGTCCACCCCCGCCGGCGTCTACCTCTACGGCTACGGCCCCTTCCCGGCTCCCAACGACGGCGCCGCCTTCTGCGCCATCGACTCCGGGCAGGGCGGCGCCGAGCAGGGCGCCCAGCAGCTCGTCGTCTACAGCGACTACAACAACAGCGGCGCCCACGGCGCCGGCAACATCGTCGAGGCCAACGTCTACCACGAGCAGACGATCGTCCTGGACGACGTGGGCGACACCTGGGTCTTCGCCTTCGATGCCAAGCACGGCAACCTGGCCGGCGCCTCCACCGCGCAGGCGTTCATCAAGACGCTCAATCCCGCGGCCGGCTACGCGCTGACCAACTTCATCCCGCTGGACATGACGTCGATCCCCACCACGTGGTCCAACTATTCGCTGTCGATCGTCATCGATGCGAGCCTGGTCGGGCAGCTCCTGCAGTTCGGCTTCCTGAGCAAGGCGACCCACTTCGAAGCTTCGGGGACGTTCTACGACAATCTCGATTTCCACCTGGACACCACCTCCGCCGTCCCTTCGGGCACGGTGGCCGCGGGCGCGATGCTGCACCAGAACTACCCCAACCCCTTCAATCCCTCCACGCGGATCGACTTCGCGCTGGACCGTCCGTCGCGTGTCGAAATCGCCGTGTTCGATCTCGCCGGGCGCCGGTTGGCCACGCTGCAGCGGAGCGATCTGGACGCCGGGGAGCACCACGTGACCTGGGACGGGCGGATCGACGGCGGCGCCGCCGCCCCGGCCGGACATTACCGGTACATGCTGAAGACCGATACGGGCCAGTTGTACCGCAGCATGATCCTGCTGAAGTAGGACCGCAGTTCGGGCAACACGTTCCGTCGACTCATGGGCAGGGTCCTGCGCAGGCCGGACCCTGACCCGCAGGATCCGCATTCTGACGAGGCAGGAGTCGGTTCATGAAGGGCAGATTGGCGGCGGCTCCGCGTTCCGCGGCCATGGCGACGGCGCCCAGGGCTCCGGCCGGCGCATTCGTCGTCCTGGACGGGCAGGAGTGTTTCCGGATCTCCGGCTACCGGAGCCTGGCCCCCTTCCTGATGACCCTGGCGAGCGACACCGACCTGTGGATGTTCGTCGCCTCCGGCGGCGGGCTGACCGCCGGCCGCGTCGACGCCGACGGGAGCCTGTTCCCCTACCTGACGGACGACCAGCTCCACGACGCCCACCACCACACGGGTCCGGTGACCCTGGTCCGCGTCGAGCGGGAACAGGGCGATCAGGTCCTGTGGGAGCCGTTCGGCGCGGGGTCCGACGATCAGCCGGCCGTCGAGCGCAACCTCTACAAGAACACCACCGGCAACCGCCTGACCTTCGAAGAGGTCCACCACGGTCTCGGGCTGGAGTTGCGTTACTCCTGGGCGGCTTGCGACGAATTCGGCTGGGTGCGAACGGTGACCCTCGAGAACCGCAGCGCGGCGCGGGTCCGGGTCCAACTGCTGGACGGGTTGCGCAACATCCTGCCGTACGGCGCGCCCCTGGCCCTGTACCAGCGCTCCAGCAACCTGGTCGACGCCTACAAGAGGACCGAAGCGGATCCCGAGACCGGACTCGGCATCTTCGCGCTGACTGCCGGCATCACCGACCGCGCGGAGGCGCTCGAGGTGCTCCGTGCCAACACGGTGTGGTGCTGCGGGCCGGAAGCGTACCGCGTCCATCTGTCGCCGGCGGCCCTGGCCGCGTTCCGGGAGGGCCGCGTCCTGGCTGGAGAGAGCCTCCTGTGCGGCGCGCGGGGCAATTACCTGGTGAGCTTCGGCCTCGATCTGGCCCCCGGCGCGTCCAAGCAGTGGCGCCTCATCGCCGACGCTGGCCGGGATCACCTGCAGGTCGCGGCCCTGCGCGACCTCATCCAGAACGCGCCGGACCTGCAGGAGATGATCGCCGCCGGCCTGCGTCGGGCCGGCGACAACCTGCGGCGCAACGTGGGCAGCGCCGACGGCCTCCAGCTCACGGCCCGCCGCGCGTCCTGGAGCCACCACTTCGCGAACGTCCTGTTCAACAACATGCGCGGCGGCGTGTTCTGGCGGAACCACGAGGTGCCGGTGGCCGACTTCGTGCGGTTCCTCGGCATGCGACAGCCGGCGGTCGCGGACCGCCACCGTTCCTTGTTGTCCTGCCTGCCCGCGACGCTGACAGCCGGCGCGCTGCGGGACACGGCCCGCGCGACCGGCGACGCCGACTTCGCGCGGCTCTGCCACGAGTACCTGCCCCTGCATTTCGGCCGCCGGCACGGCGATCCCAGCCGGCCCTGGAACCGTTTCTCCATCAAGGTCCGCAACCGCGACGGCGAGCAGGAGCTCAACTACGAAGGCAACTGGCGGGACATCTTCCAGAACTGGGAAGCTCTCGGCGCGTCCTTCCCGGGCTTCCTGCCGAGCCTCGTCGCCAAGTTCGTCAACGCCTCGACGGTGGACGGCTTCAACCCGTACCGCGTCACCCGGGAGGGCGTGGACTGGGAAACCGCCGCGCCCGACGACCCCTGGAGCAACATCGGCTACTGGGGCGACCACCAGCTCGTCTACCTGCTGAAGCTGCTCGAGGGGCTGCGGCGCACCGATCCGGCGACGCTGCGGGCGATGCTCGGCGAAGAGATCTTCAGCTACGCGGACGTCCCCTACCGCATCCGCCCCTACGCGCAGATCCTCGCGGATCCCCGCAACACGATCGAATACGACACGGCACGCGCCGAGCTCGTCGCCGCTCGGGTCGCCGCGCGGGGAACCGACGGCAAGCTGCTGACCGACGCGGACGGCGAGGTCCACCACGCGAACCTCTGCGAGAAGCTGCTGGTGCCGGTCCTCTCCAAGCTGTCGAACCTCATCCCCGACGCCGGCATCTGGATGAACACCCAGCGGCCCGAGTGGAACGACGCCAACAACGCCCTGGGCGGGGGCGGGGTCTCGGTGGTCACCCTCTGCTACCTCCGCCGTTACCTGTCCTTCTTCGCCGAGGTCCTGGCGGACAGCCCGGCCGCGTCCCTGCCTCTTTCCCGCGAGGTGGCCGCGTGGTTCCGTGAGGTGGACGCCATCCTGACGCAGGAATTCGGTTGCCTGGCGTCGGATCCCTGCGGGCCGCAGGACCGCAAGCGTTTGATGGACCGGCTGGGCGGCGCCTTCAGCGACTACCGGGTCGCGGTCTACGCCAGGGGTCTCACGGGCAGCACGGCGGTGCCGGTCGCGGATCTGGCCGAGCTGTGCCGCACCGCGTTGCGCTACGTGGACCGGGGCATCGCCGCGAACCGCCGCGCGGACGGGCTGTACCACGCCTACAACCTGCTGGAAATCGACGACGACGGGACGGCCGCCCGCGTGGCGCGCCTGCCGGAGATGCTGGAGGGGCAGGTCGCCGCGCTCAGCTCCGGCCTGCTCGAGCCCGCCGAGTGCCTCGCCATCCTCGAGCGCCTCTTCGTCAGCGCCCTGTTCCGTCCCTCCCAGCGCAGCTTCATGCTCTACCCCGAACGCGAGCTGACGGGATTCCTCGCGAAGAACGTGCTGCCGGACGCCGCGGTCGCGGCGATCCCCCTGCTGCGGGACCTGCTGGCCGCGGGCGACACGACGCTGATCGCGCGCGACAAGGGCGGCGTGGCGCGTTTCCAGGGCAGCCCAAGCAACGCCCGCGATCTCGACGGCTCCCTGGAGGCGTTGGCCGCGCAGGCCCGCTGGTCGACCGCCGTGGCGAGGGACCGCGACGCCGTGCTCGCCCTGTTCGAGACCGTCTTCCGCCACAAGGCCTACACCGGCCGCTCCGGCGCCATGTACGGCTACGAAGGGCTGGGCTGCGTCTACTGGCACATGGTGGCCAAGCTCCTGCTGGCCGTGCAGGAGGTGCTGCAGCGCGCCGAACGCGAGGACCGGCCGGCACAGCTGCGGCAGGATCTCGCGGACATGTACTTCAGGATCCGCGCCGGACTCGGCTACGAGAAGACCGTCGCCGAGTACGGCGCCTTCCCCGCCGACCCCTACTCGCACACCCCCGCCGGCGGCGGCGCCCGGCAGCCCGGCATGACCGGCCAGGTGAAGGAGGAGATCCTCACTCGTTTCGGGGAACTCGGAGTCCAGGTCCAGGACGGCGTCGTGAGTTTCCGGCCGACGCTGCTGCGCGCCGACGAATTCCTGGAGCACCCCGCCGAGTTCCGCTGCTTCGATGCCGGCGGTGATGCCCGCGCCCCGGCCTTGCCGGCAGGCAGCCTCGCGTTCACCTTCTGCCAGACGCCCGTGATCTACAGGCTCGTCCGGGGCGAGGCCCGGATCCAGGTCGTCTACCGGGACGGTTCGACGAGCGAATTCGCGGATGGCCGGCTCGACGCCCGGACCAGCGCGGATCTTCTGGAACGCAACGGCCGCATCGACATGATCGAGGCGGAGATTCCCGAACACACCCTGCAGCCCGCGACCGGATCCCGATCGCGGGCCGGCACGCGGGCTCCCCGCGATCGGAGTCGATCATGCACCCCAGACTGACCTTCGCAGCCCTCGCCGGGCTCCTGCTCGTGAGCGTGTTGCCCTGCGGCCCGGCGTTCGCGCAGTGCATCCTGGCCAATCCGAGCTTCGAGATCGGCGGCTCGGGCGGCGCCACCTTCGGCGGCTGGAACCAGTTCGGCACCGTGGGCTCGACCAGCCTCTCCCACCACGGCGCCCGGGCGGCCCGGGTGATCGGCCCGAACCAAGGCAGCTGGGACGTATCCGGATTCTGGCAGAGCCAGACCAGCGAACCCGGCGAACAGTGGGAGATCACCGGCCACGTGCGGCATCCTTCGGTCAAGCCGTTGACGGGCCAGTGCGTCGCCCTGGTCAACGTCGAGTGGCGCGACGGCGCCGGCGCGCTGATCGATTACGATTCCTACACGGTGGCCGACGCCTCGTCGCCCGCGGACCAGTACCTCGATTTCTCCCTGCTGAGCGGGCCCGCCCCGGCGGGGACGGCCACGGCCCGGCTGCTGCTCGGCGTCCTGCAGAGCCCCGCCGCTGCGTCGCCCGACGTCTACTACGACCAGGTCACCTTCTACAGCACCACGTCTCCCACCATCGACGACCAGCAGTGGAACGATTTTCCGGGCGGCAGGACCCTGTCCTTCGCCGGTCGCACCTGGCGCGTCAAGGGTCCGGGCGTCTACGGTCCCGGCGTCAACTACTTCAGCATCGCCCCCGACCGCGTCTGGGTGGACGGTTCCGGCCAACTGCACCTCACGCTGAAGTCTTCCGGCGGCACCTGGGCCAGCACCGAGGTGGTCGTCGATGAGGCGCTCGGCTACGGCGACTACATCCTCACGACGGTCGGTCGCCCGGATCTGCTCGATCCGCAGGCGGTGCTCGGCATCTTCCTCTGGGAATACGGAACCTGCTGGGACAACGGTTACCTGTGGTGGAACGCCTTCAACGAAATCGACATCGAATACAGCCGCTGGGGCAACGCGGGCGCGAACATCGGCCAGTTCGTGGCCCAGCCCTACGACTACCCGGGCAACATCAGCCGTTTCGCCGCGACGTTCGCCGCCGGCGAGGTGGCCAGCCACGCCATGCGCTGGCTGCCCGACCGGGTCGAGTACCGCGTCTGGCGCGGCGGCCCCGACGACGAATCGCCGGCCAACCTCGTCGCCGCATGGACCTACGCGGGCCCGCACATCCCCCGGCCCGAACAGCCCCGCATGCACCTGAACCTGTGGAAGCTGGCAGGCACGCCGGCCGCGAACCAGGAGATCGTCTTCCAGGACTTCACCTTCGTCCCCGAGGGCAACGCCACCGGCGTCCAGGACGACATCGTCCACGGCACGCCCGCCGTACCGGCCGGCCTGCTCCGTTCCGTCGCGCCGAACCCCTTCAACCCCCGCACCACGGTGCGCTTCGAACTGACCCGGGAAGGGCCCGTCCAGCTCGAAGTGTTCGATCTCGAGGGCCGCCGCGTGCGGACCCTCGTCGATGGCTGGTTCACGGCCGGGCCGCACACGGCGGAGTGGGACGGGTTGGATGGGGAGGGGGGGGGAGTGGGTTCGGGGGTTTACTTGTTCCAGTTGCGGGGGGACGGCTACGTTGAAACCCGTCAAGTGACCCTGATCCGCTAGGTTCTGACCCTGAAATTGTCCCTGGCGCGGTCATTGCCGCGCTGGGGACATGACCACCAACACCCCCGGCTGGCAACCGCCCCACTGCCCCAACCCGCAATGCCAATTCCACCAGCAGGTTAGCGACGCCTGGCGCTACAAACGCAAGGGCTACTTCACCCGTCGGTACTCCCCTAAGCGTATCCAGCGGTTCACGTGTCTCGAGTGCGGCCGCAACTTCAGCACACAGACTTTCTCCACCACCTACTGGCAGAAACGACCCGATTTGATGGCCCGCCTGTTCATGGAGATCGTCGGGTCGATGTGCAACCGCCAGATGGCCAGGGCCAAGGACATCGCTCCCCGCACCGTCCAGCATCAAGTCTCCCGCCTCGGGCGCCATTGCTTGCTGTTCCATGCCAGGCAACTGCACCAGATCGGGCCAACCCCGGAGATCGTCGTCGACGGATTCGAGACCTTCGAGTGGAGTCAGTACTTCCCCTTCCACCACAACTTGGCCGTCGATCCCGCGACCGGGTACTTCCTCTACCACACCGAAAGTCCGCTGCGCCGCAAGGGGCGCATGACAGAGCATCAGAAGCTGCGCCGGGCAGAACTCGAGGCCTTGCTGGGCCGCCCCGACCCGCAGGCCATCCGCAAGGGGATGGCCGAACTGCTGGATGTCGCGACACAGGGCGCGGAAAAGATTGTGATCCGCAGCGACGACCATCCCGCCTATCCCCGGGCGATGAAACTCCTGACATGTGAGATCGAGCACCGGGTTACGCCTGGGAAGAAGCACCGGGATCAGCACAACTCGCTGTGGGAGGTGAACCTCCTGGATCTGTTGATTCGCCACAGCACGGCGGCGCACAAGCGGGAAACGATCGCTTGGGCGAAGCGCCGTCAGGCGTCGGCTGAGAAGCTGGCCGTGCTGCAGGTGTGGCGCAACAACATCAAGCGTCGGTGGGAGAACGGGGAAGCGGTGACGCCGGCGATGCTGCGGGGTGCAGTCAACCAGGTGCTGACTGTGCAGGACATCTTGCGCGAGCGGATATTCCGCACGCGGACCGAGCTGCCAGAATGCTGGAACCGGTACTACGAGCGCGGGGTGGTGACGGCGGCGTTGCCGGTCAACCTGCGGCACGAGCTGAAGTACGCGTTCTGAAGCAGAAGCAGAGGCGAGGCCGCAAGGCCTCGCCTCCGGTAGGGACAATTTCGTGGCCAGAACCTACTTGTACAGCGACTTCACGCCGCCCCAGGACAGGTCCTCGTTGGCCACCGTCTCGGTGTGGAAGTTGACGTTGTCGTAGTACACGCCCGAGCCCTCGTAGTTGGTCGCGGTGCTCGCGAACCCGATCTGCAGCAACTGCCCGACCAGGCTGGCGTCGATGGCGAGCGAAAGCGTGTAGTCGGTCCAGGTGGCGGGGGTGGACGTCATGTCCAGCGGGATGTAGTTCGTGGTCGCGTAGCCGGCGGCGGGATTCAGCGTCTTGATGAACGCCACCGCGGTGGTGCTGCCGGCCAGGTTGCCGAGCTTCGCCTGGAAGTCGAAGATCCACGTCTGGCCGACGACGCCGGCGTCGATCGCCTGCTCGTGGAAGACGAGGGATTCGATGTGGGCGCCGATGCCGTGCTGGACGTTGTTGTAGTCGCTGAAGACGGACATCTGCTGGTTGCCCTGCGCGGCACCGCCTTCGCCGGTGACGATGGCGCAGAACGCGGCGCCGTCGTTCGGGGCCGGGAAGACTCCGTAGCCGTACCAGTACGCCCAGTCGGGGCCGAAGACGTTCGCGTAGACCACCCAGCCGGCATCGGCAAGGGCGCTGGTGCTGGACTGGTTCAGGGCCTCGAAGTCCTGATTGTAGGCCGTCATGGCCAAGCTCAGCGCGGGCACCGCGCAGATCAACAAGACGACCGCGATGGCAGCAGTAGCTCGATTCTTCATGCTCGTGGCCTTTCGTTGTTGCCTTCGTTCGTGCTCGTGGCAGGACCCGGAATCGGGACGACCATCAAGGACGACTACTCAAGGCTGATTCCTTGAGATCAAGCATAGACTATGTTCGGTGACCGAATCAAGTCTTAAATGTAAAATCATCGCTGCGATCCGTGATGTATTCAGTGTCATCATGACTTGATATATGGTGAGCTAGCTGCTCTCTGGACACAAACGATGATCTGAAGTCATCTTGCCGGTTTGACCAACGGTGGAAGTGGGGGCCGGAACATCCTAGAATGCGCTTGACCGGTGCCAGGAGATCAGGGTACTTTGTTCGGCGTACGTACAAAGATCCTTCCGAACGGCACCGTTTTCCCCGAACGGGAGCGTGCTTGCGAGATGACGCCATGAACGCCGCGACCCACCGCCGGACCGCGCCCGAGGACCGCATCAGGTTCACCCACAAACTGGCCTACGGGGCGGGCGCCTTCGTCAACAACCTGCTGGCCGCCGCCAGCGGCGGGATGATGATCGTCCTGAACCTGGGTCTGGGCCTGAACCCGGCGCTGGTCGGATTGCTGGGGGCGCTGCCGCGCCTGACCGATGCGATCACCGATCCGATCATGGGCTTCATCTCGGACAACACCCGGACCCGCTGGGGACGCCGCCGGCCCTACATCTTCTGCGGCGCCATCGCCTCGGCAGTCATCTTCGCGTTGTTGTGGCAACTGCCGCGGGAGCAGAGCGACACCTTCTACTTCGTGTTCTTCCTGGTCGGCTCCATCCTGTTCTACATGGCCTACACGGTGTTCGCCACGCCCTGGGTGGCCCTCGGATACGAGTTGACGCCCGACTACCACGAGCGCACGCGGCTGATGGGAACACAGAACTTCATCGGGCAGCTGGCATACATGATTTCGCCCTGGTTCCTGTGGTTCATGACCTCCCAGCGGTTCTTCATCGATCAGGTCGCCGGGGCGGCCGGCCTGGCCGTCATCGTGGCTCTGCTGGTGGGTGGGCTGGGCGTGCTGCCGGCCATCTTCCTGCGCGAGCGCATGCTCGCGGTCGCTACGGCCGAGGCGACGGCCGCCAGGGCCGTCGCGACCGCCGCCGCCGGCGGGTCGTTCAGGCGCAACATCGCCGACTTCCTCGCGTCCTTCCGCAGCACGCTCTCGTCGGGGCCGTTCATGAAGCTGAGTCTGGCCACGTTCCTGGTGTTCAACGGTTTCATGCTCATTTCGTCGTTCCAGTACTACGTGATCATCTACTATGTCTGTGGCGGGGATCAGGCCGAGGGTGCGAAGTACGCCGGGTACGCGGGCACCGTGGGCGCGGTCAGCACCTTCGCCGTCGTCGCCTTCGTCACGTGGCTCGCCACCAGGATCGGCAAGCGGCGCGCCTTCTTCGTGGCCACGGGTATCTCGATGATCGGCTTCGCGATGAAGTGGGTCTGCTACAATCCGGAGTTGCCGTGGCTGGTGGTCGTGCCGGCGCCTCTGCTGGCTTTCAGCCTGGGCGGCCTGTTCACGCTGATGCCGTCCATGATCGCCGACGTCGTCGATACCGACGAGCTCTCGACGCACCAGCGCCGCGAGGGCATGTACGGCTCCATCTTCTGGTTCATGGTCAAGCTCGGCATGGCGGCCGCCCTGGCCGGAGGCGGCTACCTGCTCAACGCCACGGGGTTCGACGTCGCGCTGGGCGGCGCGCAGAAGCCCGGGACCATCACCCTGCTGCGCATCTTCGATGCGGGCATCCCGATCGTCGGGTCGGCCATCGCCATCTGGGCCGTGGCGACCTACCCCATCACGGAAGCCAGAGCCCTGGCCGTGCGGCTGGAACTGGAGAGCCGTCGTGGGCCGACGGGGGCGGTTGTTTCCGAGAACGTCGCGCCGTGAGACACCCGGGACGCCTCCGTGTGATCTGGAGGGGGCCGTGAGGGCCGGGCGACCGTGCCGCCGAGCGTCGATCGTGCTGGCGACCTTGCTGGCAGCCATGCCGGCCGGGGCCGCCGAGAGGGGCAGTGACGTGACGTCCATCGATCGCCACCCGCGCGAGGACCCCTTCCTGCCGCGCCCGTTCACGCTGCGGCTGGATGATCGCCCGCCCGCCGGAGCCGTCTGCTACGGCCCCCACCGCGACGGTCAGCGCCCCGGCGGTCCCGAGCCTTCCGTCGCGCAGCTGCGCGAGGACCTCCGCCTGCTGGGCCGGCACTGGGACCTGCTGCGGATCTACGGCGCGTCCGGGTTCGCCGAGTCGCTCCTGTCCCTGATCCGGGAGGACGGGCGGGGGATGCGGGTGATGCTGGGCGTGTGGATCGCGCAGGACGACACCCTGGCCAACCGGAACGAAGTCGAGGCGGCCGTACGTCTTGCGGCAACCTACCCGGAGATCGTGGCCGCCGTGAGCGTGGGCAACGAGACCCAGGTTTCCTGGTCGAGTTACCGTTGCGAGACGGAATTCCTGGTCGGCTACGTGCGTGAAGTGCGGGCGCGGGTCTCCGTGCCGGTGACCACGGCCGACGACTTCAACTACTGGAACAAGACCGAAAGCCGGGAACTGGCCGCCGAGATCGACTTCATCACGCTGCACGCGCATCCCCTGTGGAACGGCAGGCAACTGGACGAAGCCCTGGCGTGGTTGTCCGAGCAGACGTCGGTCGTTCAGGCGCTGCACCCCGAGCGCGTCGTCGTGATCGGCGAGACGGGGTGGGCCACCTCCGTCCACGACGAGGGGGAGCAGGCGCGGCTGATCAAGGGCCGTCCCGGCGAGGCCGAACAGAAGATATTCTACGACGAGGTCCGGGCCTGGGCCGAGACGCAGCGGCGCACGGTGTTCGTCTTCGAGGCCTTCGACGAGAACTGGAAGGGCGGCCCCCACCCCGACGAAGTCGAGAAGCACTGGGGGCTGTACCGGGCCGACAGGTCGCCGAAGGCGGCGATGGACCCGGCCTCCGGCGGCTAGTCCGGGTCTTCGTGATCGCGGCGGCGCGGCCGCCCCTGCCGCGGCAACTCGCTGCGGGCCAGCAGCAGCACGGCTCCCAGGATCATCACGCCTCCGATCAACCCCAGCGGCGCCAGCCGCTCCCCCAGCACCAGCGCCGCCAGACTCACCGAGATCACCGGCTCGACCGTCGACAGCGTCGAGGCGCTGGTCGGGCCGATACGCTCCAGCCCGGCCAGGAAAGTGACCGTCGCCACGACCGTCGAGATCGCGGCGATGGCGGCGATCCAGCCCCAGCCGGCCGCCGTGGCCGGCCACTGCGGGCCGCGCGCCGCGACCAGGCCGGCGTAGACGACGGCGGTCGCGGCCAGGATCACCGCGGCGGCGGGGATCGGCGGCACGGACTTCAGCAGGTGGGTGCCGTAGATGATGTAGAGGGCGTAGATCACCGCGGCGCCGACGCCCAGGGCGACGCCGGTCGGGGTGCCGCCGCCGCTGAGGCCGATCGTCAGCACGGCTCCGGCCAGGGCCAGGCCCAGGGCGAGCATCTTGCGGGGGGTGAGTTGCTCCTTCAGCACGACCACGGACAGGACCGCCACCAGCGCCGGGTAGAGGTAGAGCAGCAGCGAGACCAGGCCGGCCGAGGCGTGCTTCAGCGCGGTGAAGAAGCAGATGGACTGCCCGACGTAGCCGGCGGCGCCCATCGCGATCAGGCCCAGCAGCGTCCGGCCCCGCGGCCAGGGCAGGCGCTGCGCGAACATCACCGGCAGCATGATGGCCGTGGCGATCGAGAAGCGCAGCAGCAGCAGCGTGACCGGGTCCACGCCCGAACGGTAGGCGAGGCGGCCGAAGATCGGCATGGCCCCGAACGAGAGGGCGGACAGGAGGATCAGGCCGAAACCGGCGAGCCGGCGTCGGCGGTCGGTGCGGCCCGATCCTCCCTCGCGCATCAGAACGCGCTGATCAGGCCGATGCTCAGTCGCAGCTTGTCGGCCTCCACGTCCTTGCCGCCCTCGAGCAGCAGGCGCAGGTTGCGGTCGATCAGGTGGTTGGCCGTGAGCGAAATGGTCTCGCGATCGGCGGCGTCGTCGTCGGACGCGACCAGGTTGTAGAGGAACGACAGCGCCCAGCGCCCGTCCTGCCCCTGCGGGAAGTAGTGCGCCTCCAGGAAACCGCCGCGCGTGCGGTGCGTGTCGCCGCCGGTGTAGAACGGGTCGTCGTCCTCGCGGTACAGGAACTGGGCGTTGAGCTGGGACTTCGCGCCGGCGTCGAACATCAGGTCGGCGCCCAGGTAGTAGGTGTCGTTCCTCAGCAGAGTGCCGCCGTTGTCCTGGGTCCGCCCGAAGTAGCCGAAGCCGCCCAGCCGCGCCGGACCGGTCTGCCTGGCCAGACGCAGGGCGAAGTTCTTGTACTTGTCGTCGTCGTGGTTCTTGAAGTCGGACACGCCGGCGTCCAGGGCGCCGCCGATGCCGTTGCCGTTCAGGATCATCGCCGTGAAGGCGAGGTCGCCGGGCAGCGTGCGCAGGAACATCAGGCCGCGGTCGTAGGTGAGGTCGACGGGGGAGTCGCCGACCTGGGTCTTGTAGATCAGGTAGTCGAAGCGCTCGAGGCGCAGCTCGCGCTTGAAGAGCGGGTCGCAGACCTGGAACTGGCCGAAGACGAGGTCGAAGCCGCTGCCGGCGGCGTCGTTGAGCTGCAGGTAGGCGTCTTCGAGGCCGACGACGTCGCCCCGCTCCATGAGGAAGTAGAAATAGTAGGACGCCTTGGGGCCGATCGGTCCTCCGGAGAGGATCTTCCAGACCCAGGGCCACTCGAGGTCGACTTCGGCGTCGGCATCCTCCTTGTACGAGAGGTAGCCCTCCATGCGCGCGGCCAGCGGCAGGTCGCGCGGCAGGTGCAGCAGGGGGTCGCCCACGTCGTACACGGCGCGCACCGGCTCCTGGCCCTCCTCCATGCGGAAGCCGCTGCCGGCGAACTCCTCGCCGTAGGGCTTCAGGCGGGGGAACGGCGCGTGGCAGGTGGTGCAGGAGATCTGGTACTTGCGGGCGAAGGCCGGGATGGCGCCCGCATCGTTCACGTCCATCAGCAGCGTGACGCACGACAGGGCCGCCAGCGCGGCGAGCGTGAGGATCCTTCGGTTCATGTCGGACTCCCTTGCGCGGTCAGAGGACCTCGAACGTGGTGACGTGGGTGTTGATCTTCACGGGTTCGGATTCCTCGCGCGGCACGTTCATGTATTCGGCCACCGAGGAGACCAGGCGCGAGTACCAGATTTCGGCCGTCACGGTCATCGGCCCCGGCGCCGCGTCCTGCGGCAGCTTCCAGGTGAAGGTCTCGTTCACGGCCGCCAGCGGCGCCAGCCGGTAGTCCGGCCCGAACGAGGCCGTGTTCCACTGGGCGATGGTCATGCGGCCCTGGGGGTCGAGGTAGGGCAGGCGGAAGATGCGGTCGCCGGCGGGGACCTCCCCGTCGCGCTTCAGGCCGGGGAAGCCGGCCAGGCCCTTGATGTCGCCGATGTCCTGGTAGGCCAGCGCCGTCTCCGAGGCGATCGTCATCTCTTCGCCTGCGAAGCCCTTGGCGTCGACGGGCAGGTGCCAGGTCTTGCCTGCGGCGTCGGTGGCGGTGACGTGCAGCCACAGCACGCGCTCCTCGGACGATCCCGACGGCACCTTGTGCCCGGCCTTCGCGTTGACCAGGGTGGCGGTCAGCCGCACGCTGTCGCCCGGCTCGGCCTCGCGCGACTCGGGGTGGATGCGCACTTCGATGACGCCGGCGAGTTTGCCGTTGTCGTGGGCGCCGTGGAACAGGTGCTGGCGCACGTCGGACAGCGGCTCGCCCATCGTCGCGCTGCGGCCGGCCGCCGGCGGCATGTGGCAGTCCTGGCAGACGATGCCGGCCTTGCCGTGCGGGCCTTCCTGCCACTCCAGGTGCGTGCTCTTGACCCACAGGCCCCAGGGGTCCTTTTCGTTGTGGCAGGTGCCGCAGAATTCGGCGGTGCGCAGGAACGGGTTCTCGACGGTGTCGTGGTGCGGGCTGACGCGGCCGGCCCGCGGCCCCTGCTTGACCCGACCCGGTTCGCTGATCCAGTTGTAGTTGAAGGGCGTGTCGCCCTCGAAGCCCGTGATCGTATGGCAGAGGTCGCACGACACGCTCTCGTTGGCGCGCGAGCCGGCCTCCGGATGCGGCGGCGGCACGTCGCCGGCCAGGAAGGCGATGGGTGCGTGGCAGCCGTTGCAGCCGGCCTTCACGCCAGCGACCTTCGGCTCCTTCTCGGCGTGGGGCACCGCGAGGCCGAAGTACTCGATCGCGTCCCAGTGGTGGGTGTAGGCCTGCGACATCATCGCCTGCTCGTGCTGGCGCGCGATGTCGATGTGGCAGGTCGCACAGGCCTGCGGGCGCTCGTAGTCGTCGTAGCTGCGCGTGCCCAGCGCGGCGTCGCCGGAGGGCGTCGCCGCTACGACCGTCGCGGCGGCCGCCGACAGGACAAGGCACAACACTGCGAGAAGATGTGGGATGCGCATCTTGACCTCCTGGACGATGTCGGCGGGCGGAGCCGTGAACCCTGGCGAGGTTGTTCCGGGAGGTTAGGACCACGGCGGAAGTGAGTCAAGGAGATGATACTACGATATCAAGAGCCGGTATCAGCGGCGCTTGTGCCCTGCGTCAGGCGCGCTCCTGCAGGAATCGGCGGCACGCCGCCACGATCCGTCCGGTGGCCAGGCCGTCGCCGTACGGGTTGATCGCGCGGGCCATCCGGGCGTGGGCCGCGGGATCGGCCAGCAGGCGCGTCGCCTCGGCCACGAGCAGGCCCTCGTCGGTGCCCACGAGCCTGACGGTGCCGGCGGTCACGGCTTCGGGTCGCTCGGTCGTCGTGCGCATCACCAGCACGGGCTTGCCGAGGCTGGGCGCCTCTTCCTGCACGCCGCCGGAATCGGTCAGCACCAGCGTGGCGCGGTCCATGAGCCGCACGAAGGGCAGGTAGGAGAGCGGCGCGATCAGGTGGACGTTGTCCAGGCTGCCGAGCAGCTCGTTCACGGGCGCCTGGACGTGCGGGTTCAGGTGGACGGGGTAGACGAAGGCGTGGCCGGGGAAGTCGTGCGCCAGGCGGGCGATGCCGCGGCAGACCGCGCGGAAGCCTTCGCCGAAGTTCTCGCGGCGGTGGCCGGTGATCAGGACCAGCGGTTGCGCGCCGTCGACGAGGCCCCCGGGCAGGCCCGGCACTTCCGGCGGCGCGGCCAGCACGCGCCCGCGGGCGATCAGCAGCGCGTCGATGACGGTGTTGCCGGTGACGTGGATGCGGTCGGCCGGGACGGCTTCGCCCAGCAGGTTGTCGCGGGAGGTGGCGGTCGGCGCGAAGTGCAGGTCGGCGAGCCGCGTGGTGAGCACGCGGTTGGCCTCCTCGGGGAAGGGCGCGCGCAGGTCGCCGGTGCGCAGGCCGGCCTCGACGTGGCCCACCGGAATGCCGCGGTAGAACGCGGCCAGCGCGGCGCAGAAGACCGTGGTGGTGTCGCCCTGGACCAGGACCAGATCGGGCTGCGCCCGCTGCAGGTAGCCGTCGACGGCCGCCACGGCGCGCGAGGTCAGGCCGGCCAGCGTCTGGTCGGGGAGCATCAGGTCCAGATCGTCGTCCGGGACGATGCCGAAGATCGCCAGCACCTGGTCGAGCATCTCGCGGTGCTGGGCCGTGACGCAGACGTGGGGCTCGAGGTCCGGCTCGGACCGCAGGGCCAGGACGACCGGGGCCAGCTTGATGGCTTCGGGGCGGGTGCCGAAGATGAGCGAAACGCGGGCCATGGTCCCTCCGTGCACGTCCGGGCGCGTGTTGATTTTCGACTGCAGCGCCGTTACAATAGCCGCCCGAGCGTAACCCGGCCAGACCAATGAGCATCGATGATCCTGGATCGTGGCCCCGGCGCGACCGCAGGCGCCGCGCCCCTGACGTGTACCCGGAAGGAAACCCTTTGAACGCCAAGCAGATCCGCGCCCGCTTCCTCGACTTCTACGCCGAACGGGGCCACACCGTGGTCGCGTCCAGCTCCCTGGTGCCGCAGGACGACCCCACGCTGATCTTCACCAACGCCGGCATGAACCAGTTCAAGGCCGTCTTCCTGGGCCTCGAGAAGCGCGACTACGTGCGGGCCGCCTCCTGCCAGAAGTGCATGCGCGTCAGCGGCAAGCACAACGACCTCGAAGAGGTGGGACGCGACGCCCGCCACCACACCTTCTTCGAGATGCTGGGCAACTGGTCCTTCGGCGAGTACGGCAAGCGCGAGTCGCTGGAGTGGGGCTGGGATTTCCTGACCCGCGAGATGGGCCTCGACCCCGCGCGCCTCTGGGCCTCGGTCTACAAGGACGACGACGACGCCTACGCGATCTGGCGCGACGTCGTCAAGCTGCCCCCGGAGCGCATCAAGCGCCTGGGCGACCTGGCCAAGGGCGACGAGGAGAACTTCTGGTCGATGGGCGACACCGGCCCCTGCGGCCCCTGCTCCGAGGTCTACATCGACCAGGGCGCGGACATGGCCTGCAACCACCCGCGGGGCTGCGCGCTGGGCGTCTGCGACTGCGACCGCTGGCTCGAACTGTGGAACCACGTCTTCATGGAGTTCGACCGCGACGAGGCCGGACGGCTGAATCCGCTGCCGATGCTCAGCGTGGACACCGGCATGGGCCTCGAACGGCTCGTGGCCGTGGCCCAGGGCGTGCGCAGCAACTTCCTGAGCGACCTGTTCACGCCGCTCATCGATTTCGTGGCCGAGCTGTCGGGCCGCCGCCCCGAGGGCGAGGACCGCGTCTCGATGCAGGTCATCGCCGACCACGCCCGCGCCGTCACCTTCGCGGTGACCGACGGCGCCGCGCCCGCCAACGAGGGCCGCGGGTACGTCGTGCGCCGCATCCTGCGCCGCGCGGCGCGCCACGGTCGCCGGCTCGAGCTGCGCGAGCCCTTCCTGTGGCGCTGCGCCGAGGTGGTCGTGCGCGAGATGGGCGCCGCCTACCCCGAACTGGTCGAGAGGCAGGCCCGCGTCATCGACGTGATCCGCCGCGAGGAGGAGCGCTTCAACCTGACGCTCGACCGCGGCCTGCAGGTCTACGGCGAGATGCGCGACGCGGCGCGCGCCGCGGGCCGCGACCGCCTCGACGGCGCCGACGCCTTCAAGCTGCACGACACCTTCGGTTTCCCCCTGGACCTGACGCGCGTGATCGCCGGCGAGGACGGCCTGTCCGTGGACGAGGCCGGGTTCGCCGAAAACATGGAGCGGCAGCGCGCCGGCAGCGGCAAGGAGCGCCGCTTCATGGCCGGCGTCGGCGCCTGGCTGCCCGTCGGCGACGACGACCCGGCCCGGCTGCGCGCCCTCTTCACCGGCTACGGCAGCCTGCGCGAGGAAGCCCGCGCGCTCGGCGTGCGCTCCCTCGGCGACGGGCGCTGCCAGCTGCTCTGCGACCGCACGCCCTTCTACGCCGAGTCGGGCGGCCAGCTCGGCGACGGCGGCACCGTCGGCCTGGCCGACGGCACCTCCTTCGCAGTCACCACGACCGTGGCCGACGAGGCCGGCCCGCTCGTGATCGTGGCCGCCGCCGCCGAGGATCTCGTCGCTCGCCTGCGCCGCGACCCGCGCGTCGTGCTGGCGGTCGGCCCCGACCGCGCCGCCACCATGCGCCACCACACCGCGACGCACCTGCTGCACGCGGCCCTGCGGCAGGTCCTGGGCGAGCACGTGACCCAGGCCGGCAGCGAGGTCGGCCCCGAGAAGCTGCGCTTCGACTTCCACCACGACGGCGCCCTGGACGAGGCCCAGCTCGCGCGCGTCGAGGAGATCGTCAACCGCGAGGTCCTGGCCAACGGCGAGGTGCGCGTCCACCTGGACGTGCCCCTGGCCGAAGCCCGCGCGCGCGGGGCCATGGCCCTGTTCGGCGAGAAGTACGGCGAGACGGTGCGCATGATCGAGATCCCCGGCGCCACGGCGGCGTTCTCGCTGGAGCTGTGCGGCGGCACGCACGTCGCGCGCACCGGCGACATCGGGCCGGTGCGCATCACGGCCGCGAGCAGCAGCCCCGCCCGCGTGCGCCGCCACGAGGCGGTGGCGGGGGAGCGCGCCCAGGCGCAGGC
>JAUSBL010000096.1 GCA_030658975.1 Candidatus Latescibacterota bacterium | reverse complement strand
CCCTGCGCGCGGGCCTGGTCCACGGTGGAATAGACGATGCGCGAGACGATGCCGAAGGCGACGACGATCAGGTCGGCGTCCTCGACCTGGTACTCCTCGAAGCGCACCTCGTCCCGCGCGATCCGCCGGTACTTCTCGTCGAGCTTGAGGTTGTGGCGCTCCAGATCCGCGGACTCGAGGTAGATCGAGCTGATGAGGTTGCGGTGGGTGGCCGCGTCGCCGCGCACGCACCAGGACGTATGATCGAAGGGCACCGGCCGGGCCAGGGGCACGGTCACCGGCTCCATCATCTGGCCGGTGAAGCCGTCGGCCAGGATGCAGACCGGGTTGCGGTAAGTGTCGGCGAGGTCGAAGGCCAGGACCGTCAGGTCGCACATCTCCTGGGCGCAGTTGGGCGCCAGGGCGATCAGGCGGTAGTTGCCGTGGCCGCCGCCCTTGGTGACCTGGAAGTAGTCGGCCTGCTCCGGGGCGATGTTGCCCAGACCGGGCCCGCCACGCGAGACGTTGACCACGACGCACGGCAGCTCGGCGCCGGCGATGTAGCTCAGGCCCTCCTGCTTCAGCGAGAAGCCGGGGCTCGACGAGGCGGTCATGGTGCGGATGCCCATGCCCGCGGTGCCGTAGACCATGTTGATGGCCGCGACTTCGCTCTCTGCCTGGATGAAGGTGCCGCCCAGGGCCGGAAAGTGCAGGGAAGCCGCGTGGGCGATCTCGCTGGCGGGGGTGATCGGGTAGCCGTAGTAGGCCCGGCACCCGGCCTGCAGGGCGCCGACGACGATCGCGTCGTTCCCTTTCATGAACTTCCTGGACATCGTCCGCCTCCCGCGGGTGGGGGTCAGGGCTTGACGACCTTGATCGCCGCCGGTTCGGGGCACGCGTAGAAGCACAGGGCGCAACCGGTGCAGTCCCGTCCCAGGTAGTAAGCCGGGTGGTAGCTGGATCCGTTCAGCTTCTCGCTGATGTCGATGACGCCCTTGGGGCAGACGCCGATGCAGAGCTTGCAGCCCTTGCAGAGTTCGGCGTCGATCTCGATGAAGGGGGCTGTCGCCTGGACGGAGTCGCTCATCTTCGCCTCCTCGAAGGGACAGGGGTGCGGTACGGCCGTAACATAGTCAACGGGCCGGGGATGCGGAAGAACTGTTTGCCGGTTGGCAGGGGGTCGCGGGGGGCCCGGCGGGTGTCCAGTCAAGAGACCCCGGGACCGGGTCCGGAGACCCGGTCCCGGGCGGTTCAGCGGTCCTTGAACTCGGGTTGACGCTTCTCAAGGAAGGCCCGACAACCCTCGCGCGCGTCATCGAGGGAACCGGCGACCCCGAAGAGCGCCGACTCGAGCCGGCAGCCCTCGTCCAGGCCCATGTTGGCCCCCTCGCCCACCGCCTTCAGGGCGTAGCGGACGGTCGCGGCCGAGCGGCCCGCGATCGAAGTCGCGGCGGCGCGGGCCGCCTTCATGAGGTCGTCGCCCGGCACGACGCGGTTGACCAGGCCGATGCGCACGGCCTCCTCCGCGTCGATCATCCCGCCCGAGAGGATCATCTCCATGGCCTGGCCCTGCCCCACCAGGCGGGCCAGCCGCTGCGTGCCGCCGTAGCCGGGGATCAGGCCGAGGGTGATCTCGGGCAACCCGAGCCTGGCGTTCGCCGCCGCGTAGCGGAACGTGCAGCACAGGGCCAGTTCGCAGCCGCCGCCCAGGGCGAAACCGTTGATGGCCGCGATCACGGGCTTGCCGAGGTGCTCGATGCTCCACATCACGGACTGGCCGCGTTCGGACAGGCGCTCCAGCTGCGGCCCCGTGGCGGCCGCCAGCTCCCCGATGTCGGCGCCGGCCACGAAGGCCTTCGGTCCCGCGCCGGTCAGGATCACCACGCGGACCCGGTCGTCGTGCCGCAGTTCCCCGAAGCACGCCCGCAGCTCCTCGATCACCTGCGCGTTGAGCGCGTTCATCTTCTCGGGCCGGTTCACCGTCACGACAGCGATGCCGCCGTCGTCGATCTCGAGCAATAGAGTCTGATAGGACATGGTCACTCCTCGATGTATGCCGGACACGGCCAGTGTTGCAGTTCCGGATGTTAGCAGATGGCCACCGTCCCCGATACACCCTGATTCCGGCTGAACGACCGACACGCTTCCGTGCCACCGTGGTGGATCGGGGCGGCACCGTTCATCTTCAGGGTTTCGCAGGTTGACCGAGACCGAGATCCTGGGGTACGCTCCGCCGTCCGCATCCGGGGAGCACCAAATACGGGGGACGCGCCATGTCCGAGAGATCAGCCGATCGGTTGCGACAGCTGCGGGAACTGCGCGCGCAGGCGCAGCTCGGCGGCGGCCAGGACAAGATCGACCGCATCCACGCCAAGGGCCGGCTGACCGCGCGCGAGCGCGTGCACCTGCTTCTGGACGAGGGATCGTTCCTGGAGACGGGGGTCTTCGTCACCCACCGCGAGCCCTCGCTGGCCGACCAGCTCCCGGTCGGCGACGGCATGATCACCGGCACGGGCCGCATCGACGGCCGCCAGGTCTACGTGTTCGCCCAGGACTTCACGGTCTTCGGCGGTTCGATGAGCGAGTCCAACGCGCAGAAGGTCTGCCGGCTGATGGACCAGGCGCTGGAGAACGGCTGCCCGGTGATCGGCCTGAACGACTCCGGCGGGGCGCGGATCCAGGAGGGCGTCAAGTCGCTGGCCGGCTACGCGGAGATCTTCTGGCGCAACACCATGGCCTCGGGCGTGGTGCCGCAGATCTCGGCCATCATGGGACCCTGCGCCGGCGGCGCGGTCTACTCGCCGGCGATCACCGACTTCACGCTGATGGTGGACAAGACCAGCTACATGTTCGTGACCGGCCCGAACGTCATCAAGATGGTGACCAACGAGGACGTGACCAGCGAGGAGCTGGGCGGCGCCGCCACCCACACCTCGCGCAGCGGCGTGGCGCACCTGATGGCGGCCAGCGACCAGGACTGCCTGCTGATGACGCGCCGCCTGCTGGGCTTCCTGCCCCAGAACAACCTCGAGGAGCCGCCGCGCCGCGTGCCCGCCGACCTGCCCGGCCGCCGCGAAGAGCGGCTCGACGCGCTGGTGCCGGACGACCCGCGCAAGCCCTACGACATGCGCGAGGTCATCGAACTGGTCGTCGACGACGGCGACTTCCTGGAGATCCAGCCGCGCTACGCGGCGAACATCATCTGCGGGTTCGCGCGCCTGGACGGCCTGCCGGTCGGCGTGGTCGCCAACCAGCCGAAGGTCCAGGCCGGCGTCCTGGACATCGACGCCTCGCTGAAGGCCGCCCGCTTCATCCGCACCTGCGACTGCTTCAACGTGCCGCTGGTGACCTTCGAGGACGTGCCCGGTTTCCTGCCCGGCACCGACCAGGAGTTCGGCGGCATCATCAAGCACGGCGCGAAGCTGCTGTACGCCTACTGCGAGGCCACGGTGCCCAAGCTGACGGTCATCACCCGCAAGGCCTACGGCGGCGCCTACGACGTGATGAGCAGCAAGCACATCCGTGCCGACTGGAACGTGGCCTGGCCGGCCGCCGAGCTGGCCGTCATGGGCCCCGAGGGCGCGGTCAACGTCCTGCACCGCGAGCGTCTGGCCCGGGCCGACGACCCCGACGCGCTGCGCCGCGAGCTGGTCGCGGAGTACGAGCTGCGCTTCGCGAACCCCTACATCGCGGCGGGCCTGGGCTACCTCGACGACGTGATCGAGCCGCGCGACACGCGCCCGCTGCTGATCGCGGCGCTGCGCACCCTGCGCAACAAGAAGCAGCTGCTGCCGCCCAAGAAGCACGGGAACATCCCCCTGTAGGAGGCGCCTTGGGCCGCACGAAGATCACCAAGGTCCTGGTCGCGAACCGCGGCGAGATCGCCGTGCGGGTCATCCAGGGCCTGCGCGAGATGGGGATCCGCGCGGTGGCCGTCCACTCCGACGCCGACCGCACGGCCCTGCACGTGTTGACCGCCGACGAGTCCTACCCCATCGGCCCGGCGCCCGCGTCCGAGAGCTATCTGCGGAGCGACCGGCTGATCGCGACCGCGCTGGCCTGCGGCGCCGACGCCGTCCACCCAGGCTACGGGTTCCTGTCCGAGAACGCCGCCTTCGCCCGGGCCTGCGGCGAGGCCGGCCTGGTCTTCATCGGACCGCGGCCCGAGACGATCGAACTGATGGGCAACAAGCTGGCGGCCCGGCGGCGGATGATCGACAGCGGCGTGCCCGTGATCCCCGGCACCGAGACCGCGCTGCGCGACCCCGCGGCCGCAGCCGAAGCCGCCCGCGCGATCGGCTACCCGGTGTTGCTGAAGGCGGCGGCCGGCGGCGGCGGCAAGGGCATGCGCGTGGTGCGCGAGGAGGCGGATCTCGCGGCTGCGCTGCGGCGCACGATGGGCGAGGCCGGCAGCGCCTTCGGCGACGATGCGGTCTTCCTCGAACGCTACGAGGAGGATCCCAAGCACATCGAGGTGCAGGTGCTGGGAGACGGCCGCGGCGGCGCCGTCCACCTGTTCGAGCGCGAGTGCTCGATCCAGCGCCGCCACCAGAAGGTCATCGAGGAGTCGCCCTCGCCCAGCCTGACCCCGGAGCTGCGGGCGGGCATCTGCGAGGCGGCGGTGCGCACGGCGGCCGCGGTCGACTACCTCGGGGCCGGCACCGTGGAGTTCATCCTGTCGCCGCAGCGGGAGTTCTTCTTCCTGGAGATGAACACCCGCCTGCAGGTGGAGCACCCGATCACCGAGATGGTGACCGGCACCGACCTGGTGCGCGCCCAGATCCGCATCGCCCGCGGCCAGGGGCTGCCCTACCGGCAGGAGGACCTGCGCCAGCGCGGCTGGGCGATCGAGTTCCGCATCTACGCCGAGGACCCGGCCCGCAACTTCATGCCCGCGATCGGGCGCATCAGCTCGCACATCACCCCGACGGGGCCGGGCGTGCGCGTCGACAGCGGGATCTACGAGGGCTTCGACGTGCCCGTCCACTACGACCCGCTGCTGGCGAAGCTGGTGGTCTGGGGCGAGGACCGCGCCCAGGCGATCGCCCGCGGCCGGCGCGCCCTGCAGGAGTTCACGCTGCACGGGCCCGGCCACAACATCCCGTTCCACCTGTGGGCGCTGGAGCGCCCGAAGTTCCTGGACGGCACCTACACCACGAACTTCATCGACGAGCGCTTCGATCCCGCCGAGTTCCAGGATCCGCTGCCGGACGACGACCGCGCCGCGCTGCTGACCGCGGCCGCCCTGTACGAGGCGCGGCGCCGCGAGCTGGCGGTCCGTCCGGAGGGTCCCGACGGCGCGGACGACGGCCCCGGCAACTGGCGGCGCAGCGCGCTGCGGGCCATGACCAACCACCGCTAGGAGTGCGGCCGTGTGGATGAAGAAGCGCTACGTCCTGAGGCACGGCGGCGAGCAGTTCACCGCCGTGGTCGCGCGCGACGCCGACGGCCGGCTCGCGGTGCAGATCGACGACGGCGAGCTGCGCGAGGTCGACGCCTGCTTCGTGCAGAACGGGCGCGCGCTGAGCCTGCGCGTCGACGGCCGCATGCACCTGATCGACATCTCGCCGCGCGGCGGCCGCGAAGGGCACGGCGCGCTGGAGGCCACCGTCAACGGCCGCTACCTCGACCTGACGGTCATGGACGAGTTGCACGCCCTGGCGCTGGACTCGGTGGCCGAGGCCGCCGGCAACGGCACGGTCCGGGCCGAGATCCCGGGCCTGGTCGTGGCGCTGCTGGCGGAGGCCGGCCGCCGGGTCGCCGCGGGCGAGCCGCTGCTGGTGCTGGAAGCCATGAAGATGCAGAACGAGATCACCGCGCCCGTGGGCGGCACGGTCGCCGAGGTGGCGGTCCGCGTCGGCCAGTCGGTCAACGCGGGCGACGTGCTGGTGGTCATCGAGCCGGCGGCGGACGGCTAGTCGTCTTCCCCGGTCAGGTTTTCCGGATTCAATCCCGCCAGCTCCGGCAGGAGGAAGCGCCCGTCCCGGCGCACCGTCACGCCGTCGAAGAGGATCTCCCCCCCTCCCCACTGCGGCGTCTGGATGCAGACGAGGTCCCAGTGCACGGCGCTGCGGTTGCCGTTGTCGGTGGCCGGGTAGGCCTGTCCGGGCGTCAGGTGGAACGAGCCGCCGATCTTCTCGTCGAAGAGCGTGTCCAGCAGGGGCGCGGTGATGTGGGGGTTGACGCCCAGGGCGAACTCGCCGAAGTAGCGGGCGCCCTCGTCGGTGTCCAGGATCTCGTTCAGCTTCGCGACGTCGCCGTCGCACGCCGCCTCGACGATCTTCCCGGCGCGGCAGACGAAGCGCACGTTGCGGAACAGGGCGCCGCCGCGCATGGTCGCGGTGTTGTAGGCGATCGTGCCCTCGACCGAGTCGCGCACGGGGCAGGAGTAGACCTCGCCGTCGGGCACGTTGCGGTGGCCGTCGCACTTGACCGCCCCGATCCCCTTGATGCTGAAGCACAGATCGGTGCCCGGGCCGCGGATCTCCACGCGGTCGGTGCGGCACAGCAGGTCGTGCAACGGGTCCATGGCGGCCGACATGCGGGCGTAGTCCAGGCCGCAGACGCGGAAGTAGAAGTCCTCGAAGGCCTCGGTCGGCTGTTCGGCCGCGATGGCCATGCTCGGGTTCGGGTACCGCAGCACGACCCACTTCTTCTCGTTGACGCGCACCGAGTGCACCTCGTCCCAGTAGGCCTGCGCGTACCAGCGGGCCCGCTCGCGGTCGACATCCTTGTGGTCGAAGGGGTTGCTGCTGCCGCGGATCGCGATGTAGCAGTCGGCGTCCTGCATGATGCGCTTGTGGAAGGCCGCCCAGCGTACGAACTGCGCCTGCGAGGCGTGGCGCACGAAGGGGCGCGAGACGTCCTCGTCGTTGTAGTACCAGAACGGGACGCCGCCGGCCTCGGTGGCGGCGCGGATGATCTCGCGACCGAGGTCGAGCGTCTCGACCCCCTTCAGCTCGAGGTAGACCACCTCCCCCGGCTGGACCCGGACGCTGTAGTGGACGAGCTGCTCGGCGAGTCTGGCGTGGCGCGGATCCTTCATGCTTCCTCCCGGCGCGGGTATGTAACAACGATAGCGTTTCACGGGCCCGGCGTCGACCGGAATCCCGGTTTACAGACCGGCGGCGGGGGCTATCTTGGTGCCGGACATCCGCCAGGGAGGCAATATGGACATCCGCGACATCACTCCGCCCGCCGGCATGGCCGGGCGCGTCGACCACATCGGCATCGCCGTCACCGACCTCGAGGCCGGGATCCGGCTTTACGCCGGCCTGCTGGGGCTCGAACTGATCGCCGTGGAGGAGGTGCCCCGCGAGAAGCTGAAGGTCGCGTTGCTGAAGCTGGACCGCGCCGGCGGCGCCGGCTGCGTCGAACTGCTGCAGCCCCTGGACCCCGACAGCAATGTCGGCCGCTTCCTGGAGAAGAAAGGCCCCGGCCTGCACCACGTCGCGTTCGCGGCCGACGACATGGCGGCGGCCCTGGCCAACTGCCGCGCAGCCGGCCTGCGCCTACTGAACGAGGAGCCCCTGCCGGGCGCCCACGGCAAGCAGGTCGTCTTCCTGCATCCCAAGGACACGGCCGGAGTGCTCATCGAGATCTGCAGCCGGCTCCCTTGAACGACATGTGTTTCCCATCGTGACAGGGGACGCGCTCCGGGCACCTCGTGTGCCCGGAGCGCTTGACTTCCGGCCTCCTGCGCCCTCCTGGCGCAGGAGGCCTCCAGACACCCCTGTCACGATGGGAAGCACATGGTCAATCGGGAGTGACCAGGCCGCGTTCGCGCCAGTCGATCAGGCCGCGTACGGGAGTCAGGTCAGGGTCCGGGGTTGTGGGATTCAGGTAGGCGGGCACGTAGCCGGCGCTGAAGAGCAGGCCGTGCTGGTTGGCGGCGACCGCTCCGGCCCAGAGGGCGTAGGTGCCGCTCTCGGGGCAATCGAGCAGGGTCGCGCAGCTGCGGGCGCCGGCGGGGTCGAGGCGGAACACGACGTCCCGGGCCAGCCCGGGCACCTGCACGAGCCAGTGCACGATCTGCACCCTGCCGTCGTCGAAGCTGAGGCCCGGGAAGAGGCCCGCCGTCACGGTGCCCGGCTCCGGTCCCATGTTGATGTTCTTCCCCATGATCTCCTGGTTGAGGACCTTCCAGCCGGGAGCGCCGTCGGCAGCCAGCTTCAGTTCCAGCCCGCCCACCGTCAGCACCTGCTCGCCGCGGGCGCGGACGATCTCGGACACCGCGAGCACGGCGTAGAGGTCGACCATGGTGCCCACGACGGGCAGGGAATCGCGTTGCGCGACGTGCGTCGCTTCCGGCCCCGGCGTGAAGCTCAGCAGGATGTCGCCGTAGTGCCCTCCCCAGTCCGAGGCCGATGCCGGCGGTGAGCAGGCGGCCAGCAAAGCGAACGCGAACAGGACCGCCGCACTCCGACTCGTCGCCATGGCAGGTGCCTCCCGTGAAGGTGAATCATCTTTGAACACGCCAGCGGGGCCGGGGTTCCGGTCCGGCCGTCAGCTGCCGGTGCTCGTGTAGCGGCGCACGCCCCGCACCCAGGTCAGGTAGCCCAGACCGAAGGTGAGCCCCCCCACCACCGGCGTCAAGAGGGCGACCCGCTGCCACTGCTCGCCGCCGACGTACCAGGCGGCCGGGTAGAAGGCCACCCAGGCGAAGGGCAGCACGAAGGTCAGCAGCAGCCGCACCAGGGGGCTGAAGATCGTCACCGGATAGCGGCTGAAGCGGATCACGTTGTAGACGGGGGGGGCGAGACCGAGGCGGTCCTCCATCCAGAAGGAGAGGGCGGTCAGGCCCAGGAAGACACCGGTGTAGACCAGCGCGGCCGAGACGGCCAGCAGGGGCAGCAGCGCGAGACCCGCCGCTCCGAGTTCCAGGCCGAGGCGGGAGCCGGCGTAGGCCATCACCGCGCCGCCCAGGATCAGCTCGTTGATCCCCCCGGTGCCGAAGCTGCTGCAGAGGATCTGGGCCAGCGGGTTGACGGGCCGCAGCAGGATCCGGTCGAAGTCCCCCTCGATGATGTACTGCTCGCTGAATCCGTAGAGGTTCACGCTCACCAGGTTGAACAGTCCCAGCGGCAGCAGGCTGAAGCCGTAGATGAACAGCACCTGGTCGTACGACCAGCCCCGCAGGCTCTCGACCTTGCTGAACACCGCCGACAGCACCAGCAGCTGGACGCCCAGGGACATGAGGTTGGCCGTCATGTCGACCAGGAAATCCACCCGGTAGGCCAGCCGCGACTTGATGAACTGCGCGAAGTAGGCGACGAAGATCGCGGCCTGGCGCCACGGCTCGCGCAGCCGGCGTCGCAGGCCGTCCTCGCGGCGCGGCAGCAGGGGCCTCCCGGTGGTCGCTTGCTCCATCTCACCCCCCCTGCAGCGTGACGTGGCGAACCGAGCGGTTCCAGAACCAGCGGCCCAGGACGGACAGCCCCAGCGCCCACGCGGCCTGCAGCAGCAGGGCGTCGGCCAGGGAAGCGCCGGGGCGCTGGCCGAGGTAGATCATGACCGGCACGTAGCTCACGGCCTGGAACGGCAGCCACGCGACGACCGTCTGCACCCAGCCGGGAAAGAAGGTGAAGGGCACCAGCACGCCGGTCAGGAACTCCATCATGATCATCTTGGCGCGCACCACGCCCGAGACGTTCTTGAGGTAGAACGCCAGGCAACCCACCAGGAAGTTGATCTGGGCGTTGACCACCAGCGCCAGCAGGAAGCTCAGCAGCGTCCAGCCGTAGAGCGCCGGGTGCGGCGGCGGGGCCAGGCCGAACAGCGGGATGACCACCACCAGGATGGGCAGCGTGAACAGCAGGAAGCGGAACGCCGCCTCCCCCATCGCCTCGCTCAGCATCATGGTCTGCACGTGCAGGGGCTTGATCAGCTGCACCGCGATCTCGCCCTTGCTCACCTGCCAGCTCAGCGTGCGGTCGATGTTGTTGAAGGTGAAGCTGCGACCCGCCCAGCTCAGGATCACGTAGGCGATCATCTGGGCCAGCGTCAGCCCGCCCAGCCGCGCCGCCTCGGCGCCCTCCGGCCGGCTGGCGTAGATCGCGGAGAACAGGAAATAGTTTCCGGCCACGAAGACCGTGTAGCTGACCACGCCGGTGTAGTAGCGCAGCCGGTAGGCCAGCATCTTCAGGAAGGCCAGCCGCACGAACTGCAGGTAGAGGGCGGCGCTGGCCGCGCGGCCGCGCCGCCAGCGCGGGAGCGCCGGCGCCCCGGCCCCGATCACGACAGCTCCCCGGCGTCGCCGCGGCGGTAGATGCCGCGCACGATCTCCTCGATGCTCTGTTCGGCGAGGCGCAGGTCCAGGACCGCCTGGGCGTTGACGACCCTCTTGATGACCTCGGCGCCGCGCACATCGCGCCGGCTGAAGTCGGCGACGTGCAGCAGGCCCGCCGCTTCGCGCCACTGCACCGGCAGGCCGGCGGTGGCGGCGGCCAGTTCCGCGCTCGGGGCCGGCTCGCGCAGCTCGACGTGCAGCGCGACGCGGTCGTCGACGCGCGCCCGCAGCCCCTCGAGGTCCCCGTCGTAGAGCACGCGGCCGTGGTCGATGATGATCACGCGGCGGCAGAGCTGCTGGATGTCGCCGAGGTCATGGGTCGTCAACAGGATGGTGGTGCCCTGGCTCTCGCGGATGTCGCGCAGGAACGTGCGCACGCTCTCCTTCGCCACGACGTCCAGGCCGATGGTCGGCTCGTCCAGGAACAGCAGCCGCGGCGCGTGCAGCAGCGCCGCCGCCAGCTCGCAGCGCATGCGCTGGCCGAGGGAGAGCTTGCGCACCGGCTGGTGCAGGAACTCCCCGAGGCCCAGCAGCTCGTCGAGGCGGCCGAGCTGGCGGCGGTAGTCCGCGTCCGGCACCTCGTAGATCTTCTGCAGCAGGCGGAAGGACTCGACCACCGCCAGGTCCCACCACAGCTGGGTGCGCTGTCCGAAGACCGCCCCGATGTGGCGCGTGTAGTGGCCGCGGTCGCGCCAGGGCACCAGCCCGCCGACGTCGACCGTGCCGGACGTCGGGGTCAGGATGCCGGTGAGCATCTTGATGGTCGTGCTCTTGCCGGCGCCGTTGGCCCCGATGTAGCCGACCATCTCCCCCGACGCGATGTCGAAGCTGACCCGGTCGACGGCGTGCAGGGTCTCGCGGCGGGGGCGCAGCAGGTCCACCACGCCGCCGCGCACGCCCTCGCGGCGGCGGGAGACGCTGTAGTCGCGGCAGAGGTCGCGGACCCGGATCAGGGGAAGGCCGGCGGCGTTCACGTGCGACCGGGCTGCCCGTCGGCGGGCGCCGACCGGTCCTCGCGCAGGCGAGCCGTGAACTCCTGGACCTCCAGTTCGGTGCGCTGGAGCTTCTCGCGGCACAGGTCGACCAGCACCACGGCGCGCTTCACCTCGCCGGACAGCTCGTCGACGTCGATCTCGTCCTTCTCGAGGCGGGCCAGGATGGCCTCGACCTCGGCCAGCGCCTCGCCGAAGCTGGGCGTCTCGTCCTTTGCGTTCATCTTGTCCTGCGCGGGCATCTTGTCCTTCGCGGGCATGTCGTCCTCCTCTCAGTCCCGGCCGGCGTCGCCGGCGCTCTCCACGATACTCACGATCTGCCCGCGGTGCAGCCGGGTGACGAGCCGGTCCCCGGGCGCGACGGAATCGGCGTCGCGCAGCAAGCGGCCGTGCGCGTCCAGGGTCAGGCTCCAGCCGCGCCGCAGCTGGCGCGCGGGATCGAGCCACTGCGCCTTCTGCGCGAGGTGGTCCAGGCGGCCGCGGCGGACGGCGACCGCGGCGCCGGCGGCCCGGTCGAGGCCGGCCGCGGCACGTGCGAGGTCCGCCCGGCGCCGGGGCCACGACGCGAGCAGGCGCTGCGGTTCCAGGGCCAGCCGCGCGCGCGCCGC
>JAUSBL010000095.1 GCA_030658975.1 Candidatus Latescibacterota bacterium | reverse complement strand
GGCTTTGATGGACGACCAGCTGCCCGTTCTCGTCGGGACGGTGCCCTCGTAGACCACGACCAGGCGCGGCGGGACCGCGTAGGCCGCGCCCCCTACGGAAATCCAGTCCTCGTAGCCCACCTCGGAGTACACGCCGGCCAGCAGGAAGCCCGCCCGCGCCGCGCCGGCGTCGACGAGGTCCTGCACCGCCGCGGTGACGTCGAAGCTCAGGTCGACGTTGGCCGACGATGGGAACACCACATCCAGCGCCGTGTCGGGCGTCAACTCGTCGCGGTCCACCGTGACCGGCGAACCGGTCGCCGGGTAGGCGAAGACGCCGATGTAGGGGAAGCCCTCGGAGTCGTCGGAGTAGCCGGTCTTGCGGACCGTCAGCACGGCCGAGATCACCGGCTGCTGCGCCGGCACGGCGTCGAGCCCGAACTCCAGACTCGTCGCCCATTCCGAGTCGCAGCCCGCCGCCTCGCCCCCGACCTTCAGGTGCAGGGCCGCCGAGACGGTGCCGGCGGTGAACTTCGTCTCCTGGGGACAGGCGCCGGCTCCGTACTCTCGTTCGTCGTCGCCGCTCTGCAGGGGGGGGATGGTGACGGTGTCGGAGGCGGCGGCGACGGTGGCGAGCAGGCAGCAGAGCAGCATGGCCGTGCGTGTCATGATTCCTCCCGACGCGGCGCCGGCCACCCAATGCGAACGGCGCCGGTTTTCAGCGGTTCACCACAATCCGCGACCAATCCTCGAAATCACCGCCGTCGGGCGCCGCGCCCGGCGCGGCCATGCCGCGCAGCCCGGCTTCCGGCAGCCACAGGGCGCGCGCCGGCTCGGCCTGCGCGCTGACGGTCGCCAGCAGGTCCTCGTCGGAGCCGTCGACGCCGTCGAGGTCGATGCGGAAGACCACCCCGAAGTGCACGCTCGAGACGTCCTGCGCGTCGGAGTTGATGAACCCGACGGGCGCCAGGGCGGCCGCCCCCACCCGCAGGCCGGTCTCCTCCACCAGTTCCCGCAGCGCGCTCACAGCCAGCAGGCCGTGGGCGGCGATGGCCGGGTCGTCGCGGTCCAGGGGTTCGACGTGCCCGCCGAAGCCCACCGACCACAGCCCGCCGAGGCGGCGCTCGGTGTGCTTGCTGCGGCGCTGGTAGCAGAGGACGCGGGCCGTGGGCCCCTCGCCGCGGTGCAGCACCAGGTAGGGGATGATCTGCTTGTAGTGGGAGTTGCGTTCCATGTGATCGCGCTCGGCGAAGAACAGGTGCGGCAGCAGCGCGTCGAGGTCGACGCTGCCCGGCGGCAGGAACCCCTGCGGGCTCAGTCCGGGGAACAGGTGCTTGCGTTCGACGACCAGGATGCTGCGCACGCGTCGGCCTTTCGCCGGGGTGGTCCGGTTCGGTCGGGGCGGTCAGCCGCGCAGCCGCGCGGTCGCCTGCCGGAAACGGTCCTGGTAACGGTTGCGCGGCGAGTTGCCGAGATCGTAGAGCGCGATCTCCGCGCGGGCGCGCGTGATCCTTTCGCCCGTCGCCGGGTGGGTGCTGAACCAGCCGGCGGCGCCGCTCTGGCCTTCCCCGTGCATCTCGACCAGCGTCTGGAAGAAGCGCAGGATGCCCTCGGGGTCGTAGCCCGCGGCGACGAGGTACTTGACGCCGAACTGGTCGGCCTGGAACTCGTGGTCGCGGCTGTTCTTCATCGAGAACAGCCCGGCGCCCAGACCCGCCACCTGCTGCCAGGCGGCGCCCTGGGTGTCGCCGAGCAGCAGCTCGGCGGCCATCTGCATGCCCATCGACTGCTGGATCTGGCGCACGGAGTGGCGGCCGATGACGTGGCCCAGCTCGTGGGCCATCACGCCGGCCAGCTCGGACTCGTCGTGGGCGGCCTTCACCAGCCCGGTGGTCACGTAGATGTACCCGCCGGGGGCGGCGAAGGCGTTGACGATGTCGCTCTCGAGCAGCGTGAAGGTGTACGGGACGTCCTTGCGCTCGCTGTGCGCGGCCACGCGCGCGCCCACCTCGGCGACGTAGGCGTTCAGGGCGGCGCCGGTGTGGACCGGAAACTCCTGGCGGATGCCGATGTCGGTCTCCGCGCCCATCTGGATCTCGGTGGGGGTGTCGATCAGGATCAGGCTCTGCTCGCCGTGCGGGCCGGTGGTGGCGCAGCCCGCCAGCAGGGCCAGGGTCAGCGCCAGCATGGCCGCCGTGTCGCGATGCGGGTGTCTCATGTGCGGTCTCCTCAGGGTAGGAACGCCTTCACGTCGCCCAGCTTGCGGGGCAGGTACTCGTCGATGACGTAGTTGAGGCCGTGCTTGGCCAGTGCCTGCTGCTCGGCGCGTACCCCCATCTTAATCATTTGATGCATGGCTAGCTGCCACTGTTTGTGGTGCAGGATGAAAGGGTCGTTCTTCAGGGCGTCCTTGGCCCGCTTGACGTCCACGTCCTTCAGGGGGTGGGTGGGCAGCTCGTAGTCGATGATGTCCTGGGGGGTGATGCCCAGGAAACGGGCCTGCGGCACGCAGAAGAACTCGTTGAGGTGGGCGGCGTTGCCGCTGCCGACCTTGAGCGTGCGGTAGATGTTGGAGAAGCCGTACGGGTCCCCGTCGACGAAGACGTAGACCGGGATGTCCTTCTCGTCGGCGAGCCGGCGCACGAAGCGGCGGCAGGCGCGCGTGGGCACGCCCCCCAGCGAGACCAGGACGCAGTTGGCCTGCTTCCAGTAGTTGTGCTTCACCAGGCGCTGGAACATGCCCGCGGTCTCGATGCAGAGGATGAAGTCGGCGTCGGTCTCGAAGCCCAGCGTCTCGACCGAGATGGGGATCGAGTAGGCCCCGCTGCCGAACTTGGTGCAGTCGATGCGCAGCGTCTCGCCCGTGTCGCGGTCGTGGTCGATGACCACGAGCCGGCCGGCCACGTCGCCGCCCTTCTCCTCGGGCACGAAGCCGAGCTGTTCGCGGTTGACCCCGAAGAACGCCTCGACGTCTTCCATGACCGCGTCGGACTCGGGCTGCTCCTTGAAGCGCGCCTCCGCCCAGTTCTTGCTGACGTAGTAGGCTTCCCGCTTGGTGGCGATGTCGTCGGTGCGGACCAGCTCCTGCGACAGGGACATCATCTTGAGCGTCTGGGCGAAGGTCTTGACCGTGCTGACGGTCAGGGTGCGCTCCTTCTCGCGGCCCTTCAGCTCGAAGTAGCCCACGCCGGGCTGGTAGGTCACGTTCTGCAGCGAGCGCACCGGGAAGCGCAGCGTCGGCTTGCGGCCCTTCAGGATGCTCGTGCGGACGTCGCCCGCCTCCTTGGCGATGCGCTTCAGCAGGGTTTCGCCGCCGGCCGGCCGGGCGGCCGCGCGGGCGGCGCCGGCGGCGCGTGCAGGCGTCGCCTTCTTCGCGGCCGGTTTCGGGGCCGGCTTCGGCGGCAGCGGCGGCCGGGCGGAGCCGAAGGCCAGCTCGGGCTGCTCGCGGTCGGGCTTCTTCTCGGACACGTCGTTCTCCCTGTCTCCCGCCGGGCGGGTCAGACGGCGTACAGCGCGCCGAACTTGGCGCGCAGGTAGTCGAGGTAGGCGCCGGAGCCCGGCTCGCGGCCGATCGCCGCGCGCACCAGCTCCCGCGGCGGGAATTCGCGGCCTCGCGTGTGGATGTTCTCCCGCAGCCAGGCCAGCAGCGGCAGGAAGTCGCCGCGCGCGACGTCGTCGTCCAGGCCGGGCAGGGCCCGCTTCGCCGCGAGGTGCAGTTCGGCCGCGTAGAGGTTGCCCAGGGCGTAGGTCGGGAAGTACCCGAACAGGCCGAAGGACCAGTGGATGTCCTGCAGGACACCCTCGGCGTCGTCGGCAGGAGTCACGCCCAGGTCCGCGCGCATCCGCTCGTTCCAGAGCGAGGGCAGGTCGGCGACGTCGATCTCGCCGCGCAGCAACGCCCGCTCCAGCTCCATGCGCAGCACGATGTGCAGGTTGTAGGTCACCTCGTCGGCCTCGATGCGGATGGCCGAGGGGCGCACCACGTTCACGGCGCGGTCGAGCTGCTCGGGCGTGACGCCGTCGAAGCGTCCCGGGAAGTGCCGGCGCAGCAGCGGCAGCAGGTAGCTCATGAACGCGCGCGAGCGCCCGATCTGGTTCTCCCACAGCCGCGACTGGGACTCGTGGACGCCCAGGCTGACGGCCTCGCCCAGGGGCAGGCCGACCTGGCCGGCGGGCAGCCCCTGCTCGTACATGCCGTGGCCGGCCTCGTGGATCGTGGAGTAGAGGGACTTCTGCAGGTCGGCGGCGTCGTAGTGGGTCGTCAGGCGCACGTCGCCCGGCGCGATCTGCGTGGAGAAGGGGTGGGCCGAGACGTCCAGCCGCCCGCCTTCGAGATCGAAGCCCAGGTCCTTCAGGATGTGGTGGCCCAGGGCGTCCTGGGCCGCGACCGGCAGGTCGCCGCGCAGCAGGTCCTCGCCGCGGTCGGCGGGATCGCGGCGCGCGGCCTCCACCAGCGGCACCAGCGCGGTGCGCACCTCGGTGAAGATCTGCGCCAGCTCGGCGGCGCGGGCGCCGGGCTCGTACTCGTCCAGCAGCGCGTCGTAGGGCTCGTCCTGGTAGCCCAGGGCCTCGGCTTCGCGGCGCTTCAGGCCGACGATGCGCCCCAGCAGCGGCGCGAAGAGCGGCCATGCGTTGCGGGAGCGCGCTTCGACCCAGGCCTGCTGCGCCAGCGTGGTGGTCTCCGCCAGTTCGGTCACGAGGTCGCGCGGCACGCGCACGGCGCGCCGGTGGTCGCGCAGGGATTCGCGCACGTTGGCCGCCGCCGTGGTGTCCAGGCCGGCGCGGGCGAGGTCCTCCAGCAGCGCGCCGAGGGCGGGGTCGGTGGCGCGGTCGTGCACGAGCCCGGCCAGCGCCGCGCGGGTCGTGGAGCGCGCGGAGAGGCCGCGCGGCGGCATCAGGGTCTCCTGGTCCCAGGACAGCAGGGACAGGGCCGAGTTCAGGGCCTGGATCTCCGCCATCCGTTCCCGGTACCGTTCGTAGGACTGGTTCATGGTCGCTCCCGTTGCGGCGGCTGCGGACGCCGTCAGATCTTGCGGCTGCGTTCCAGGGTGTCGGTGAGCGTGGCGATGATCTCCGTCCGCTCGCCCTCGTCCAGGTGCAGCATGTCGCGCAGCGCGTCGCCGATGTGAGGGATGTACTTCTGGATATAGCCCTGCTTCTTCAGCGCCTCGCGCTCGCGCACGCGCCGGCGGATGTGGATCTGCAGCTGCCGGCCGGCCTCCTGGAGCGCCAGCCGGATCTCCTTGACGATCTCCGGGTAGTGGGCCACCGCCTCCTTGCTCTCCGAGGTGAACGGCACCCAGACCGACGCCATGTGCACGAAGATCACCAGCGGGCCCGACGGCAGGGCGCCCCGCGACTGCTGCAGGCCGTAGCTGCGCCAGTTGTTGGTCAGCACGGCCTTGTGGATGGCGCAGGCCGAGGCCTGGTAGAGCAGCGGCACGCGGTTGGCGAAGCGCAACACCTGGGCCAGGTCGTCGGCGGGCAGGCCGCCGCCGTAGGCCAGGCCCACCTCCACCTGGAAGGGGTTGCCGCGGTAGACCGACGGCGGGCGGGTGACGGCCGTCGTGAACTCGGCGTCCAGCCGCTGCTTCAGCCCGGCCAGGACCAGCGGCTCGCCGATGGGCGACAGGCAGTCGGTGGGCGGGCTGGGGATCTTGGTGGCGGCGATGGCGTCCATCAGCCGCTGGACCTCTTCCTGGTCGGTGTGGCGCGGCGACTTGGTCGGGGGCAGGCCGGCTGTCTCGAGGATCTGGTCGGCGGTCTTGGGGCCGACCCGGCAGAACTCGTGGCGCAGGAAGCCCGACAGGTTGCGCTGCTTGGTCTCCTTGAGCATCCGCAGCAGCATGCCCAGCTCCACGCCGTAGGGGTGGGGCTGGATCTCGTGGGCCTCGACGGGCAGTTCGGCGGCGGCCCGCGGGTAGATCATCTCGTCGCCGCGCGGCGAGCGGTAGATCAGCCGCACGTGCGGGTTGGCGACGGCGGTCTGCTGCAGGTAGACGTCGACGGAGTGCTGGCCGCGCTTGTAGGAGCCCGTCAGCTCGATCTCGACGCGGGTGCCGTGGGGGCGCTCCCAGTCGCACTCCTCGTCCTTCTGGACGACCGGCTCATTCTTCTTCATGTCCAGCATGAGTTCGAAGCGGTGGCCGCGGTCCTGCTGGGCGGTGCGGCTGACGATCACCACCGGCTTGCCGGTGGTCAGCTGCCCGTACATGCCGGCGGCCGAGATGCCGATGCCCTGCTGGCCGCGGCTCTGGCGCAGGGTGTGGAACTTGGAGCCGTACAGCAGCTTGCCGAAGATGCGCGGCACCTGCTGGCGCACGATGCCCGGCCCGTTGTCCTCCACGATGACCCGGTAGCGCTCCTCCTTGGCCGGGGCTACGGCGCCCTTGCGGCGCGACGGCTTCTCCGGCTCAGCCTCGAGTTCCAGGACCGTCTCGACCTCGGCGCCGTTGCGCTTCCCGTTGCCCACCGGCTGGATCTCGACCAGCACCTCGGGCAGGATGCCGGCTTCCTCGCAGGCGTCCAGGGAGTTGTCGACGGCCTCCTTGATGGTCGTCATCAGCGCCTTGGCGGGCGAATCGAAGCCCAGCAGGTGGCGGTTCTTGGTGAAGAACTCGCTGATGGAGATCTCGCGCTGTTTCTCGGCCATGCTCTGGGCGGTGGCGGCGACGCGGGGCGGGCGCCGGGAGGGTTTCGCGGCAGCGGACATGGGGATCCTTCCTGGTCTCCCGAGAGAGGCGGTCCGTAGGATCCGCCAAGACTATAGGCAGCAGTCCGGGAGATCAAGAATGCAAACCGACGGCGGGAGAACGCCGGGTGCAATCTTCAACGGTAGAAGGACTTGATGGTGCCCCAGGCCGTCGTCTCGTTGGGGACGATCCCGCCCGTGCAGACCGACTCCAGGAAGTAGTACCCGTCGAACTCGCCCGTCGGCGGCTGGGCCGCATCCACGGCGAGGTAGTAGGTCCGCCGCGCGCCGGTGAGGTTGCGGTAGACGAGGACCTCCTGCACTCCCGAGATGCCTCTGTCGGCGAAGGCGACGCAGTCGGAGGTCGCCTCGCAGCCGTCGAAGAGCCACAGCGCGGCGTCGAAGCTCTGTTCGCTCAGGGTCAGCGATGCCCGGGCGCTGTCGGCCAGGCTCACCGCGTACCACTGCTCGCCGCCCGCCTGAAGGTAGGCTGCGCAGTCGTCCGTGAAGAGCTGGTTGGGCAGGCCGTAGAGGCTGCCCTCGGCGTCGCTCGAGGCCGTCCGGCAGAGCAGGGGCGTGGCGGTCGTGCAGACCTCCGGCGGCACGCCCGCGGGGAAGGCCCGCACCGTCAGGCTCCAGGGGCCGGCGGCGCCCTGGTAGCCGTCGATGACCACAACCCAGGGCTCGGGCCGCCCGTCGACCGCGACCACGAACTCGCGGATGTGGTGGGCCACGCACAGGTCGCTGTCGCAGCCCGAGAGCAGGAACAGGTCCAGATCGACGTCCGACTCCAGGATCAGGTGCAGGGTCGTCGAGACGGGCACGTCCAGCAGCAGCACCGATTCGGGGCCGCTCTCGTTCCAGCCCACGCAGCCGTAGCCGTCGACCGCCGAGACGCCGCCGGCGGTGTCGCCGGTGATCACCGTGTCCAGGCCCGGGGCGACGGCCAGGACGGGCGCGCCGGCGCAGCCGGGGTCGCCGCCGCGCAGGGCGGGGGAGGGGGGGAGGTCGGGGCGGGTGGCATCCGCAGGGACCCGGACGGGCCAGGGGCCGGCGGCCGTTGCGGTGGCGAAGGCCAGGGACACCAGGATGATCAGTGACCGCAGCATGATCCTCGATCCTCGTAGGGGCGGGGCGGGGCTCCCGCCGACAGTAGCGGCAGGCCGGCGTCACGGCAACCAATCCGTTCCTACACGCCAGGAGGCCCGGGAATTCCCGCCGTGGTCGGGGGGAGACTGCAGGCAGATCCGGTCGGCTTGACGCTCCGGGTCAACACGATTATCATGATAGCAGATATTGAAACCAACTACGCGACTCTTGCCCCACCTCCAGGGAGTCTGGCGAGGAACTTGCTAAAGTGACGTCCAATTGGGCCGATCTGTTCTTTGGACCGGGCACATCCCGTTCGACCGCCTGACATCGCCCAGAAATTCGTACGCTGGTCGCGCAGACCTGTTTGTGATCCCGTCACGATCGTGGCGGTGTCGGACCAGCAGGGGGAGTAGAGGACATGAGCAAGATCCTGGCGGCGATGCAGAGGCGATCCGGCAACGTGATCGATTTCGCCTACAACCTCGAGACCATCGACAGCGGCGGCCACTTCCCGGCGCCGCCGGCCGAGCAGATGGGCGAGTTCGAGCGGCTCGCCAACACCCTGATCAACCTGCACCGGGGCGACAAGGGCGTCAGCGTGACCTTCGCCGCGACGGTGAGCGGCGAGGGCAGCAGCTACGTGTCCTACAATGTGGCCCGGCACCTGTCGCTGATCCTGAACAAGCGCGTGGTCTGGGTCGACGCCAACTTCCAGTCGCCGGCGGTGCGCTCCGTCAACGAGAGCGCGGATTTCCGCACCCTGCTCGAGAGCCCCGCGGAAGCGGACAACCTGATGCGCGGGCGCCAGTTCGTCGTGCTGCCCAACGGCAGCCGCTCGATCAAGCAGACGGACTACCTGGTGGGCGGCTACTACCGGGACCTGCTCGACCGCCTGGCGGACCAGTTCGCCTTCTGCATCGTGGACGCCCCCCCCATCTCCGCCTCCATCGACGTGGGTCACCTGGCGCGCCCGACGCTCGGCGCCGTCGTGGTGATCGAAGCCCGGCGCCTGCGGCACGAGGTCGTGAACAATGGCATCAAGAACCTGCGCAGCCAGGGCGTGAACGTGCTGGGCACGGTGCTCAACCGGCAGGTCTTCGACATCCCCGCCTTCCTCTACAACCGGATGCAGAGCCTGTAGGGCCGCGGCCCGTCCGCGTTACGAGGAGCCGCCCGGAATTTCAGGCGACGGTCAGGCCGTCGTCTGTCGTGGATGCGCCGTGTTCAGTGGGCTCTCGGGCGCCACTTCCAGGCTGTCCGGGTCGTGGCCCAACCGGTAGACGGCGCCCGCGAATAGGAAGACGATCACGTTGACCAGATCGAAATACCGATAGTCGATGCCCATGCCGCCGACCAGGTAGCTCACGAAGATACCGGCGATCAGGGCGATGAAGTCGCGATTGAACCAGCGCTTCCCTGGGTTCGCCTTCCAGAGCTTCCTGAAGGCCTTCGCGATGAAGATGCAGAACGCCAGCAGGAGCCCCGTGCTGATGAGCCCTTCGTCGGCGGTGCGGCCGAGGTAGATGTCGTGGGGGACCATGTCCGAACCGAGGCTCTTCTTCACGAAACCGTAGAAGGGCACCTCGACGCCCTGGTTGTAGCGCCCGAGCTGATCCTTCGCCTTGAAGAAACCGACTCCGGTCAGCGGATAGTCCTGGACGATCCGCAGGCTCGTGGCCAGGAACGACAGGCGGTTCTCGAGCGTGTTCTCGGAGTTCATGCGCTCGCGCAGGAACTCGGAATCCGCCAGCCGCAACGCGCCGGTGACGCCGGCCAGGACCGCCACGACCGCCATGACGCTGACGATCTTGCGATACCCGGGTCGTAGCACGGCCATGACCGCGATGGCCGCGCCGGTCGCGATCCAGGGCGCCCGCGTGTAGGTGAAGAACAGTCCCAGCATGCTCAGCGACAGCGAGACCAACAACAGCACGCGGAGGTGGGAGCGCAGCGGTCTCGACAAGAAGTAGAAATGGACTAGGAAGAACATCGAGAAGATCTGACCGAACAGGGGCGGGTGCATGATCGGACCGCGCGAGCGGCCGGGGTGCCAGAGGTGGCCGGCATGGGGATCGAGGATGATCTTGGGCCAGATCAGCGCGCGCCAGCCCATGTGCTCGGCGATCGAAGTGACGGCGTAGTAGCCGACGATCACCAGCATGAACACGGCCAGGTTGCGGTATTCCGTCTCCTTGGACAGGACGTACCGCCCGTAGAAATAGCCGGCCAGCGGCGACAGGCTGCTGTACACCCAGGCGTAGAAGGAGGCCGGGTTGGTGCTGGTCACCAGATACAGGATGTAGAGGGTGTGCAGCACGATGAGGATGTCGGCGATGTAGGGCCCGCGGGCCCGGACGCCGCGGACCACGGCTTTGACGAGGAACCACAGGATGATCCAGATGATCAGCAGGCGGTCGAAGGAAAAGTCCGGCAGGCCCGGCATCGAGACCAGCACCGAATACTTGAAGCCCGACATCGAGAACAGCCACAGCGCGATGGAGAGCGAGATGTCGCGGGTCGAGTACCAGACGAAGAACAGCAGGAAGGCCGAGCCGCCCATCAAGATGGTGAAGTACTTCATGCCGAGGAAGGAGATGGCGACCCAGGCGCCCAGCGAGATGGCGACGGCCAGCAGCAGCGCGAACCACGGTCCCCCGAAGATGGATGGGGACTTCTGCAGGGAGGGTTCGATCCGACTCATGGGCGGTTCTCCGGTCACCTCGGCGGCTACTTCTGGTCGGAACTGATCGACCCGAGCACGGGCACGTCCAGGGAGCGCTCCGCCTGCATCCTGTCCAGGATGCGGTGATCCTGGCTGTCGATGAACCAGGCCACGATGAGGCTCAGCGTGATCGCGAACAGGATCGACAGCACCAGGTACAGGATCTTCTTGCTGCCGACCACGGCTCTGGAGATGAAGGGCTCATCCAGAGGGAAGAGGTTGCTGATGCGGGAATCGGTTTGCGCCTTGAGGCGGACCTCGCCGCGCTTGAGCTGCAGGGCTTCCAGTAGGTCGTATTGGGCCCGGATGCGCATGTCGAGGGACTCGATGGACTTCTGGACATCCGGATAGGCGGCGAGAGACGCCAGTTGGCCGGCCAGTGCTTCGCTGTACGACTTCTCGCGGGCCAGGTGCTCCTGGACCTTGATCTCCAGGTCCCGGACGTAGTTGTCGCGCTCATGGAGCAGGGTGGCCCGGGCGTCATCCACCACCGACCGGCTGCGCTGGACCCACTCGGAGTCTTCCCGGTACTTGGTCCGGGCTTCCGAGAGTTTCAACTGGGATTCCTCCAGCCGTGCGCGCGTCGTCGAGAAGATGAGGGCGCCGTTTTCGCCCGTCAGGGGGACGTAGGTCGGATCCTCCCTGATGGCGGCCAGCAGATGCTGGAGTTGGGCCTCGTAGGCCTCCCGGTTCGATCGCGCCTGGAACATGGAGTCCTCGACACCCCTGATATGTCCGATCGTCGTGTTGACGTTCGTCTCCAGCGTCAGCGCCCCGGCCCGGTTGTAGATGCCCGCGCGCTCGCTCAGGAGGCTCTCGATCTCCGTCTGCACGTTGGAGATCTGCTCCGTGTAGTACTCGATGGCCGGCTGGTTCTGCTGGCTGAAGGTATTGAAGTCGATGTAGGCCTTCATGATCGCGTCCACGGCGAGCAGCGCGAACCGCTCCGAGACGTGGCTGAACATGATGTTCAGGATGTTCGACTCGCCGACCTGATTGCAGCTGACGTTGCGCAGCAGGACCCGCTTGAGCTGGCCCACCGACTCCACGACGGGAAAGTCGGGGTCCGACGCCGCGATGACCCGGACGGAATCGTAGAGGGCGGTCGCCGCTGCCTCGGCCACCGGCATGCTGCTGGCGACCTGGGCCGCCGTGCTCATGACCAGGTCCCAGTTGGTGGCGATGCGGTCGAAGGTGGGCGTCTCCGGGTCGCGCCCGATGACCATGACGCGCGCGCTGGCGGTGATGCGCTCGGCGGAGAGCAGCGTGCTGACCGTGGCGACGGCCGTGATCGACAGCGAAATGGCCAGGATGATCCACCTGCGGCGGATGACCAGGGCCACGATGTCACGCAGCCCGATCTGCCGGCTGGGCGTCTGCAGGGCGGCGCCCTGCGGCGGGGTAGACTGGTTCATGGCCACGCGTCTCCTGTTCCGGCTCTACCTCAGGATCGAATTGATCTTGTCGAGGTTGCTGATGGCGTAAACGTCCCAGAAGAGATCGCTGAAGCGCAGCACGCTGCCCAGCACCTGTTCGGAGAACGCCGCCAGATCCCCGACGGGCGACCGGGGGACGTAGATGATGTCGTAGGGTCTGAGGTCCAGGGCCTCGGCGGAGGGCAGGCCCTGCTTTTCGAGGTGCGACAGATCGAAGTGGCGGTACAGGAAGCCCTCGGGCGTCGCCCGGATCAACAGGACTTCCGAACTGGACGCGGTCCTGTCGAAACCGCCCGCGGCCGCGACCGCCTGCAGCACGCCGCCCCGGAATTCGGGCAGGTCGTACTCGCCGGGTTTGTTCACGGATCCAAGGACGTACACGGCGCTCTTGCCGAATTCCTGCATGATGATGGTCAGGTCGGGCGCGATGTAGTCCTTGGCAAAGGCGGCGGTTATCAGGCTGTCGACCTGGGAGACCGTCAAGCCAACCACGTAGACGTTTTCGAAGCTGGAGATGGACATGCGTCCGTCGGGGAGGACCTGGACGTCTTTCTGGTCGAGTTCCTTGTCGTACTTGAAGCTGATGTCGAAGACATCGCCGATCCGGAACGTGTATTCGGCGCTTCGGGCGACGTCCCAGAGTTCCGCTTCCGCCGGGCTGAAGGGCTGGATCTCCGTTCTGACCGGCTGCCGCCCGCCGACGGATCCGCAGCCTGCGCAGGCCGCGAGGACCACGACGCAGAGGATGGCGGCGAGGCAGTGTGCGCTGGCCTGTCGCCGCGGGATTCCCGGAATCGTCGAACTGCTCGTCGGCATGCCGGTCGACCTCCTGTCGCTCACGCCGGATGGGCCGTCCGTGGACGGTAAGCCGGGACGCCATGGGGGCGGGCTCCAGTCCGGAGCATGGCATCATCACCCTGGTCAGTCTTCTATCACGCGCGCCGCAGGGTTTCAAGATCCCAGGCGGCACGGACGTCAGTGTACGGCTATAACGGGTTTTTTCCACCCCTCATTGCCGGGATCCGTGCATTCCTGTGGCTGTTTTCGACCGTTCCGGCCCGGACTTGAGGGCCGGGCCAGGGATCCCTAGCCCGTCGCGAGCCGGGCGCGGCGCAATTTCAGGAACCGGGCGAGGGCCTCACAGGCGAAATAGAGTCCGAAAACCAGGGCCACGCGGACGAGGCCCAATAGGAACATCTGCCGGTGTGAATCGCCGGTGATCAGGCGCTCGGTGAGCGCGCCAAGTCCCGCCAGGTAGAAGAGCGCGTAGACGATCGCGCTGATGGTGTAGGCGCGCAAGATCACCCAGATGAACCCGCCCGTCTGGATGCCGTTGCGGTTGCGGGAAAGGATCCAGAGACCCAGGCCGATGTGCAGGTTGATGGACAGCGTGGCGGAGACGGCGATGCCGGCGACCTGGAGGCTGGGGATGAGCAGCAGGTTGCCCAGCGTGGCGGTGGCGACGTACTGGAGCGCCAGCCAGACCTTGTCGCGCATCCGGTTCAGGGAGAAGAAGATCCGCGCCACGACATGGTTGATCACCACGGCCGGCAGGCCGACCATGTACAGGGCCAGGGTCCGGGACGTCAGCAGGGTGTCGGTGTGGTCGAACTGTCCACGTTCGAACAGGACCTGGACGATCTGCAGGCTGGCGACGGTCAGACCGATGGAGAGCGGCATCACGAACCTGGTCAGGCGCCGTAGATTGTTCTCCAGATACGTGCCCACGGCGGTCATGTCCCTGGCGGCGATCAGTTCAGACATGCGCGTGAACATCATCGCGATCAGGCTGAACGTGAAGATCTGGACCGCGAAGTTCATGATGACGAGCGCGTAGCCGATCGCCGAGACGCTGCCCACCGCCAGCCCTGCGGCGAAGTACTTCTCCAGAAAGGAGTTGGCCATTTCCAGCGACGTGGCGATGAAGACCATCCAACTCAACGACCATACCTGGGCGACCTGCGCCTTCGAGATGGCCGGCCGGCAGATCCTGGTGAAATCCAGGCTCTTGGCCTGGCCCCAGGTGATGGCGAACTGCAGGACCTGGGCGGCCGCGTAGCCGCCGAAGAGCGACCAGATCCCCCAACGCTCCTGGAAGAGCAGCACTGAGCCGACCAGGATCAGGCTGTTGACGATCGGCATGGTGGCCGCGACCCGGTAGCGTTTGTTGAGGTTGAGGATCACTTTGCCCATCTCGAGGCCCATCAGGGCGAGGGCGGGCACGGCCAGCATGGGCAGGGCGCGGACGGCCAGCGCCGTCGTCTCGGGCGGGGCGTTGGGTGCGATCAGACGCACGAAGAAGTCCCCGAACACCATGACCAGCAGCATGAAGACGACGGCCGGCGCCGAGTACAGCAGGTTGAGCGCCATCTGGACGCGGAAGTACTCCTCAGCTGCGGTGCGGCTCTTCAGGTCGATGAGGAAGGGCACCACCACGGAGCCGTAGACCCTGGCGATCATCTGGCTCATCAGCGTCGCCAGGAAGATCGCTAGCAGGTAGGCGTCGTACTCGGTCCCGGCGCCGAAGTGCTTGGCGATCAGGACCTGCGTGTACAGGCCGATCGGCTTCGCCAGTACGGTCAGGCCCATGAGCCGCAGGACCTCTCCCTCGAAGAGCCACCGGGTGAGGAATGTGCGGGCTTTCTTGATCATTGGGCGCAATTCTTCAGGGGAAGAGTTCCAGGAAAGTCTGTCGACGGGTCTGGCGTGACCGGGCCGGTTGCGCGACCATATAAGCCCCGCGCTCTCCGCGTGTCAACGAGATCGGGCTGCGACGGGGAGCCGTTTCCAGCTAACAGTTGAACACTCAAGGGGCATGGGCTACTTTCCCCCCTGTCCGGACGTTGCTGGCGTCCGGCGCTGTTCAGCATGTCCGCCACCCGTGAGTGAGGCGATGTACCACGACCATTTCGGCCTCTACACCGCGCCGTTCTCGCTGAGCCCCCACCTGCACTTCGTGTTCAGGTCGACGGCCTTCGAGGAGACGATGGCCCATCTGGTCTACGGCCTCGAGGGCGGCGAGGACCTCGTCCTGATCACGGGCGAGATCGGTACCGGCAAGACCCTGGCCCTGCACAACCTCATCAAGCACGTCTCGCGCACCTACCGGGTGGCCCTGGTCAACGTCACCCAGATCGATTTCCGCGAGCTGCTGAAGCTCCTGCTCACCGAATTGAACGTCACGATGCCGCCGGCCGCCGACCGGGCCGACCTGCTCTCGGCCCTGAAGATCGAGATGGAGGCCACCCACCGTCAGGGCCAGCGCGTGCTGCTGATCGTGGACGAGGCCCAGAACCTGTCGGCCGAGACCCTCGAAGGCGTGCGTCTGCTGACCAACATGGGGCCCCCCGGCGAGCAGATCCTGCAGGTGGTCCTGTCCGGCCAGCCCGGCCTGCGCACCCAGATCGACGATCCCGGCCTGGCCCAGGTGCGCCAGCGCATCCGCGTCCACTACCACCTCGAGCCCATGAGCCGCCATGAGGTCGAGGAGTACATGGAACACCGGCTGAAGGTCGCCGGCTGCGAGCGCAAGCTGTTCCGCCGCGAAGCGGTCGAACGCATCCACGAACTGAGCGGCGGCATCCCGCGCCTGGTGAATGTCCTGGCCGACCGCGCCCTGCTGGCCGCCTACGTCGACGGCGCCGACGAAGTGCACGGCAAGCACGTCGAAGCGGACCAGGACCTGGCCCGCTCACCGCAGCAGGAGACCTCGGCCGCGGCCCTGGCCGCGCGCGGAGCCGAACGCGTCACGCCGCCGGCGGCCCCTCCCGCGCCGGCGCCACGGCCTGCGCCTCCTCCTCCTCCTCCTCCGCCGCCACCGCCGCCGCCACCG
>JAUSBL010000089.1 GCA_030658975.1 Candidatus Latescibacterota bacterium | reverse complement strand
CGCCGGCGCGCAGGCAGGCCAGCGCCGCCGCCCGCGCGGCGCCCCCGGCGCCGATGACGACCGCGGAACGCGGCGCCGCGGCGAGGCCGGCCAGCACCGCCGCGATGCCGCCGACATCGGTGTTGTGGCCTTCCCAGCCGTCGGCGCCCCAGCGCACGGTGTTCACGGCGGCGGCGGCCACGGCGTCGTCGGTCAGGCGCGCGCACAGCGCCGCCGCCGCCGACTTATGGGGAGCCGTCACGTTCAACCCCCGCAGGCCGAGTTCGCGGCCGCGGTCCCGCAGGACGGCGAGGCCGTGCGCGTCGATCTCGACGGCGCGGTAGTCGAACGCGAGACCGGCGGCCGCCAGCGCCGCGCCCTGGAAGAGCGGCGAGAGCGAGTGACCGACCGGATCGCCCGCGACCGCATAGAAGGGCCGCGGGGGCGCCCACGGGAGACCGTCGCGCAGCCACGACGTCCCGTCGGGCGCGAGCCGCAGGACGCCGCCCTCAGGCGCCGTCACGGCCACCGCTCCGGCGCACCTTCAACAGCAGCGCCAGCCCCCCCGCCGCGATCGCGGCGCTGATCGCCTGGCTCAGCGTGATCCCGCCGCCGAGGACGGCGCCGGGTTCGTAGGCGCGCCAGAGATCCTCGAGCGCGCGCGCCACGCCGTACAGCAGCAGGAAGCGGGCGAACACGACGCCGTCGCGGAAGGGACGGCGGTCGCCCAGCACCAGCAGTCCCCAGACCAGGAACCCCGCCGCCGAGGCGTACAGCTGCGTGGGGTGCAGCGGCGCGCCGTGCGAAACGGCGCCGGCCTCGCAGGCCGGCGGGAAGACGACGCCCAGCGCCGAATCCGTGCCCCGCCCGTAGCAGCAGCCGTTCAGGAAGCAGCCGATCCGCGTCAGGCCGATGCCGAGGGCCACCTGGGGCGCCAGGGCGTCCGCGACCCTCAGGAACGGCAAGCCGCGGCGGCGGCAGTTCCACAGCACGGCCGCGGCGGCCAGCAGGATGCCGCCGTAGAGGGTCAGGCCCCCCTCCCAGATGAAGAACACGCGGTACCAGGGGCGGAAGTCGCCGAGGTGGGTCAGGACGTAGAACAGCCGCACGCCCACCAGCGAGGAGATCATCACCGTGAAGCACAGGTCCATGATCGTGTCGCGGTCGAACCCGCGCGCGCGGCCGCGCCTCACGCTCAGCCAGATGCCGACCAGGAAGCTGAGCGCCAGCAGCAGGCCGTAGCTCTTGACGATGCCGAACAGTTGCGGATGCATGCGGACCTTCCTCTAGGTTTCGAAGCTGCGGGAGCCCACGTTGGTCAGCAGGCCCAGCAGGATGGCCGACGTCAGCATGTTGGAGCCGCCGTAGCTCATCACCGGCAGGGGCAGCCCGGTCACCGGCAGCAGGCCGGTCGTGATGCAGATGTTGACCACGACGTGGAACGTGAAGTAGGTGACCACGCCGATCGCCAGCAGCGAGGAGAAGGGACGGCGCGCCTCCAGGGCGATCTGCAGCCCCCTCAGGATGATCACGAGGTACAGCCCCACCAGCAGCATCGCGCCGATGAAGCCCAGTTCCTCGCCCACGACCGAGAAGATGAAGTCGGTGTGCCGCTCCGGCAGGAAGGCCAGGCCCTTCTGCGTGCCCTGCAGGTAGGACGTCCCGAACAGCCCGCCCGAACCGATGGCCACCTTCGACTGGATCGCCTGGTAGCCGGAACCGAGCTGATCCCGCGCCGGGTCGAAGAAGGTCAGGATGCGCTCCTGCTGGTAGATCTTCAGGCCCTCCCAGAAGAACGTCATGATCAGGCCCGTGACGATGTTGGCCGCCATCAGGGCCAGGCTCACGTGCAGCCGGAAGCGGGCCCTGGTCAGGGCGACCAGCAGGACCACCAGGTAGATGCCCCAGGGCCACGGCGATCCCGCCACCGTCTCGGCGTAGAAGCTGAACACGGCGCTGAGCAGCGGCGAGGCCAGGCTCAGCAGCAGCACCCAGGACAGTCCGAACCAGAACACCGTCACGATCCAGATCGCGGCGAACACGAGACTGGTGCCGAGGTCGGGCTCGCGCAGGACCAGCAGCAGCGGCAGTCCCGCCAGCAGCAGGGACATCCCCACCGGCAGCAGGCGCTTCTGCTGCGTGTGGAAGGCGGCGAGCAGCCGCGCCAGGACCAGGATGACGGCGATCTTCGCCGGTTCCGAAGGCTGCAGGCGCATGGGGCCCAGATCGAACCAGCGCCGCGCCCCCTGGACCACGGGCGCGGCCACCAGCACGACCGCCAGCAGCAGCACGCAGAACAGATAGAAGAAGGGCGTCCCCTGCTCGACCCAGGGCAGCGGCAGGTTGCGCACCGTCAGCAGCACGCCCCAGCCGATGGCGACCCAGACCACCTGCCGCCAGAAGATCGATTTCGGCACGCCCGGATCCATGATCTCGTAGGGCCCGTGGATGCCCTCGGTCACGCTCCAGAGCGTGGCCAGGCTGAACAGGCAGAGGCCCGCATAGGCGGCGGGGATCATCCAGGCGCCTTCGCCGGGGTTGCGAGGCCACGTGAGCTTCACGGCGCAACCACCTCCGGGGATTCCTGTTGCGTGAAGTAGGCGCTCAGCCAGCGACCGGCGACCGGCGCGGCGACGGCGCCGCCGTGTCCGCCGTTCTCCAGGATGACGACCACCGCGACCTCCGGCAGGATCGCCGGCGCGAAGCAGACGAACCAGGCATGGTCCTCGCCGTGGGGATTCTCGGAGGTGCCGGTCTTGCCCGCGACCTCGATCGACTGGACGCGGGCGCGCGTCCCGGTGCCCGCGTCCACCACCTGGCGCATGGTGCGGCGGACCCAGTCCAGGTGCGCCGCGTCGATCGGCAGCGCGCGCAGCCCGGGTGACGACGCCGGGGCGGGATCGCGCACGAAGGTCGGACGCAGGTCGGCCAGGCCGGTCGCCACCCTTCCCGTCAGCACGGCCATCTGCAGGGGCGTGACCAGCAGTTCGCCCTGGCCGATGGCGTTGTTCAGCATGACGCCCCGCGACCAGCCACGCGCCCCGAATTTCCTGTCGTACCACGCCTTGTCCGGAACGTTCCCGGAGGATTCGCCCTTGAAGGGGCTGCCTGTCGTCGCACCCAGCCCCAGCAGACGGGCGGTGACGGCCAGCTGGTCGATGCTCAGGCGCAGGCCGAGCTGGTAGTAGAAGACGTCGCAGGAATGGACCAGCGCTCCGGTGTGGTCGAGCGCGCCGTGGCCGCCCCGCTTCCAGCAGCGGAAGGAGCGGTTGCCGAGCTGGTAGGCGCCGCCGCACGGGGCGTACGCGGTGCCGGGAGCGGCGATGCCGAGCTGCAGGGCGGTGAGCGAGGTGACGATCTTGTAGGGGGAACCGGGCGGGTAGGTCGCCTGGATCAGCCGGTTGAGGAAGGGATGTCCGGGGTCGGACTGCAGGGCCTGCCAGTCCTTGGTCGAGATGCCGGAGGTGAACATGTTCGGGTCGTAGCAGGGTATGCTGACCGCAGCGAGCACCTCGCCGCTCGGCAGCGACAGCGCCACGGCGCAGCCGATGTTGTCCCCCATGGCGGCGCCGAGCGAGTCCTGGAGCGCCTTGGACAGCGTCAGCACGACGTCGCGTCCGGGCCGCACCGGCCGCAGCTCCACCTCGCGGCGACCGACCACGCGCCCCACCGCGTTGACCTCCTGGAGCGTGTAACCCGCCTGGCCGCGCAGATGCTCTTCGAGCACGGCCTCGAGACCGCCGCGACCGATCCAGTCGCCCGGCTTGTAGCCGTCGGGGTCGTCCCCCTTCCCGATCTCGTTCGGCAGGGTCTCCCCCACGTAGCCGATGACGTGCCCGAACAGGGGCCCGTCGAGGTAGCGCCGCCGCGATCGCGTCTCCACCTTGACGCCGGGCAGCTCGCGCCTGCGCTCCTCGATCACGGCGATCTGCGGCATCGCCGCGTTGGCGACCAGCGTCAGGCGGGGACGGCCGGCGGACTGCTCGCCGGCCAGGCGGTCGAGGGTTTCGTAGCGGGGCAGGCGCAGCCAGGTCAGCAGCTTCTCCAGCGTCGAGTCGGGCCCGGCCTGGCCCAGGCAGCGGTTGGGGACGGTGATGTCGGCGATGTAGACGTTGTCGGCGAGCAGGCGCCCGTCGCGGTCCAGGATCCTGCCGCGGGGAGCCTGGATGCGCGTCCGCAGCTGGCGGTTCTCCAGGGACTGGCTCTCGTACTGCTCGTGCTTGACGACCTGCATGACCAGCAGGTTGCCGGCGATCACGCCGAACACCAGCAGGATCGCGACGCGGAGGATCCGGGCCTGGACGGCGCGCGTCTGCGGCATCATGCCTCCCGGCCCGCGGTTTCAGTCGTCCCGGTTCAGCAGGCCCAGCAGGTCCGCCGCCCGGAGCAGGGGGATCGCGACCAGGCCGGTGATCACGGCCGAGGGCAGCGCCACGGTGAAGAGCGGCTCGATGAAGGCGCTGCGCCCGGTCCAGCTCAGCACCAGCAGGTGCAGCGCGTCGTGCGCCAGGGCGAGGATCGCCACGGTCGTGCCCTCGACCGCGGGGATGCCGAAGTTGAACCGGGCGCGGGCGCGGCCGGCGGCGAAGCCGGCGAGCGACTTGGCCAGGGAGCTCAGGCCCAGCCGGTCCGGCGAGGCGGTGTCGATCACCAGGCCCAGCACGAAGCCGCCCACCGTCCCGGCGAAGGCGCCCTCGGCCAGCGCCAGGATCGCCACGGCGATCAGCGAGAAGTCCGGGCCGATGCCCCCGAAGGTCATCAGCGGGGCCAGCACCGTGTCCCCCAGCAGGGCCAGCAGTCCGAGCGCCAGGGTGGTGCGCAGGAAGTGGCTCACGGCTCTGTCCCCGTCGCCGTGCTGTCGGGGGCCGCGCCGTCAGGGGCAGCATCCTCGGGGACCGCGGCGTCGGGCAGCGCGCCGACGCTGGTCAGCCAGTCGCCGCGGCCGACCACGGCGAAGACCACGTCCAGCCGGCTGAACGAAGCCAGGGACTTGACGCGGATCTCCTTGAACAGCTGCTCCGGCGGCGACTCGACGCTGACGACCACGCCGACGGGCAGCCCGCGCGGCAGCGCGTCCTGCGGGACGGCGGCCTCCCCCTGCAGCAGGCCGATGTCCGAGGTGACCACCCGGTCGCCGACCTCGACGTCCTCGTCGCGCCCCACCAGCGCCAGGTCGAACTCGTCGCCTTCGCGCGGGTGCAGGATGCCCGGCAGACCCGTGCGCACCAGCTGGCAGCTGACGCCGACGCCGGAGGAGTTCAGCAGCTCGACCCAGGCCGCGGTGGGACCGGCCGGCGTGTGCACGCGGCCCACGAGGCCGTCGACGGTGATCACGGGCTGGTAGCGCTCCCAGGCGACCGCCTCGACGGACCGCACCAGGATCAGCGAAGCCGAGGCGGCGACGCGGCGGCGCTGCACCTCGCAGGGCACCAGATCCGAGGGTGCGGCGTCGAGCAGTCCGAGCGCCTGCCGCAGCTCGTCCCGCTCCCGGCGCAGCCGCTCGGCGGCTTCGCGGTCGACGCGCAGCGCCGCCACCTCGGCGCGCAGTGTCGCGTTCTCGCCGCGCACCCGGCCGACGTCGGCGACGAAGGCCGCGAAGCGGTCGTAGGGGCCGGTCAGCACGGTGCCCAGGACGCCGGCGACGCGGATCCGGTCGGCCGACGGCAGCGCGAGCAGGCCGATCGAGAGCGCGGCGCAGACGGCCACGGCCAGGTTCTCGCTGCGGCGGGTGTGGGTTGCCAGGTTGAGGCCCATCGACCGTCCCCGCTCAGTCCCGCGTGCTCTTCATCACGACCGCGCGGTAGCGCTCGAAGTCGTCGAGGATCTTGCCGGTGCCCAGCACCACGCAGTAGAGGGGGTCGTCCATCAGGTTGATCGGCAGGTCGGTGTGCTCGCGCAGCAGGTCGGGCAGGCCGCGCAGCATGGCGCCGCCGCCGGTCATGACGATGCCGCGGTCCTTGATGTCGGCCGCCAGCTCGGGCGGCGTCTGCTCGAGCGCGTGCTTCAGCGCGTCGACGATGGCCTGGATCGGCTCCTGCAGCGCCTCGCGGATCTCGAGCGTGGAGATCTTCTGGATCTTGGGGATGCCCGTGACCTGGTCGAGGCCCTTGACCTCCATCTCCTCCTCCTGGCGGAGCTTGAAGGCGGAGCCGATGGTCTTCTTGATCTGCTCGGCGGTCTGGTCGCCGATGAGCAGGTTGTGGTTCTTCTTGATGTAGGTGACGATCGCCTCGTCCATCTCGTCGCCGCCGACGCGGATCGAGGTGTCGCAGACGATGCCGTTGAGCGCGATGACGGCGATCTCGGTCGTGCCGCCGCCGATGTCGATGATCATGTTGCCGCTGGGCTGCTCGACCGGCAGGCCGACGCCGATCGCGGCGGCGATGGGCTCGGCCACCAGGAAGACCTCGCGGGCGCCGGCATGCTTGGCCGAGTCGCGCACGGCGCGCTTCTCCACCTCGGTGATGCCCGAGGGCACGCAGATCACGATGCGCGGCGCGATGAAGTGCCGCTTCTTCTGCGCCTGGCGGATGAACTCGCGCAGCATGTACTCGGTGACCTCGAAGTCGGCGATGACGCCGTCCTTCAGCGGCCGGATGGCCTGGATGTTGTCCGGGGTCTTGCCGAGCATGGCCTTGGCCTCGCTGCCCACCGCGTAGACCTTGCCCGTGGACTTCTCCAGCGCCACCACCGAGGGCTGGTTCAGCACGATGCCCTTGCCCTTGATGTAGACCAGGGTGTTGGCCGTGCCCAGGTCGATGGCGATGTCGTTGTTCAGAAAGTTGCCCCAGTTCCCGAACATGGCGTTCATCTCCTCCGCGCCGCCGGCGGCGGCGCGCTGTGCCGGTCTTCGGTCGGCCACCCGTGCTCGCGGAGGCTGGTGTGCTCCCCGCGACCCATCACGATGTGGTCCAGCAGTTCGATCCCCAGCAGCCGGCCGCATCCGGCCAGCCGCGCCGTCAGTTCCAGGTCGTCGCGGCTCGGCTCGGCGCAGCCCGAAGGGTGGTTGTGCGCGACGATCAGCGCCGCGGCGCCCCGCGCGACCGCGCCGCGGAACACCTCCCGCGGGTGCACCAGCGAAGCGTCGAGGCAACCCACGGACACCGTCTCGACGCGCGTCACGCGGTGGCGCGCGTCCAGGTGCAGCGCCAGGAAGTGTTCGCGGTCGCAGCCGCGGAACGCTTCCTCGAGCAGCGGCACCAGGTCCGCGGGACCGCGCACCAGCGGTCCGGTGTCGCGCGCTTCGGCGCCGGCGCGCGCGCCCAGTTCGAAGGCCGCGGCCAGGCGCACGGCCCGCGCCGGCCCCACGCCGCGCTCGCGGCAGAGCAGGGCCGCGTCGAGGCGCGCGAGCGCGCCGAGTCCGCCGTGGCGGTCCAGCAGCACGGCCGCCGTCGCGGCCGGCGCCGCGGCGCCGCCGGGTCCCATCACGAGGGTCAGGATCTCGCCGGGCGAGAGCGCCTTCGGTCCTAGGCGCAACAGCCGGCCGTGCGGACTGGAGACGTCCGTGGGCCCGACGGGGCGTGCAGGCGACGTCCTGTCGAGGGGCGATATCCGTATCTCTTTTGATTTGAACATTCTACCTCCACGCGGGAGGTGGCGCCAATCTAGCACGGCCCCGGGAGGCGGGCAACCCTTTTTCGGGGCCCAGGCGGCCGTTTTCGCTTGTTCCGGCCGTGATCGCGGCCTATCCTGCTCGCGGTTCGCACCCCACCCGCAGGAGAGCGGCATGTCCGAGTCCGCGACCCCGATCCCCATCCTCGTGCGCAAGTACGGCGGCTCTTCGCTGGCCTCGGTGGAGCGCATCGCGGCGGTGGCCCGCGACCTGGCCGCCCGCCGCGCGCAGGGCTGCCGGCTGGTCGTGGTGGTCAGCGCGATGGGCCGCCACACCGACGAGCTGGAGCACCTGGCCCGCCAGGTCAGCCCGCGGCCGCCGCGCCGCGAGCTGGACATGCTGCTGTCGGTGGGCGAGCGCGTCTCGATGTCCCTGCTCTCGATGGCGCTGGAGGTCTGCGGCGTGCCCGCGATCTCCCTGACCGGCAGCCAGTGCGGCGTGATCACCGACGAGAGCCACACCGAGGCCCGCATCCTGGAGGTGCGCGCCGACCGCGTGCGCGAGGCCCTGGACCGCGGCCTGGTCGTGGTGGTCGCCGGCTTCCAGGGCGTGAGCCGCCAGAAGGAGATCACCACCCTCGGCCGCGGCGGCAGCGACGCCACCGCCGTGGCGCTGGCCGCGGCCCTCGGCGCCGAGCGCTGCGAGATCCTCAAGGACGTCGACGGCGTCTTCACCGCCGACCCCCACCGCATCGAGGGCGCGCGCCGCCACGACACGCTCGCCTACGACGAGATGGCGGCCGTGGCCGAGGCCGGCTGCGAGGTCGTCCACCCGCGGGCCGTGGCCTACGCCCGCGAGCACGGCGTGCCGCTGTTCGTGGGCTCGAGCTTCCACGACAGCCCCGGCACGCTGATCGGCCCCGCCGACCGCGCGGACGCCCGCGACGCACCCGTTGACCCGCCGTCCCGCCTGCGGCCCCTGTCCCTGGTGGCGACCGACGACGTGGCGCTGCTCGATCTGGCCACCGACGATGCGGCGCGCTTCGCCGGCTGGCGCGACGCCGCCGCGGCCGCCTGCCGGGGCGACCTGTTCCTCGGCGAGTGGCTCGAGCAGGGCCCCGGGCGCCAGCGCTGGCGGGTGCTGCACCATGCCGAGCCGCTGGCCCGCGTGCGCGACCGCCTCGCCCCCGACGCCGGCGGGCCCGGCGACGCCGTGCGCTTCCGCCGCGGCCTGACCTGCCTGGCCCTGGCCGGGCGCCCGCCCGCCAACTGGGTGACCATCGCGCGCCAGGTCGGGGCGCTGCTGGCCGAGCACGGCGTCGCGGATGCCGAGATCCTCGCCGACGGCGCCGTCCTGCGGCTGCTCTTGCGGCCCGAGGACGCCGCCCGACTGCTGCAGCCGCTGCACGACGCGTACCTCGCCGGCGACGAAGCGTGAGCAGAGCCTGACGCGGACAGGGCGGGCCTCACGGCCCGCCCTGCTGCTTTGTACCTGCCACGTCTGCGCGTCGCCTCACGGCGACCCTGACGCTACTGATGACACTCCTAGAAGACGACCTGCAGGGTGATCCGCGACCAGAGCGCGTTGCCGCCGGTCGTGCCGGTCAGCAATCCGCCCGCCCGGAACGGCGCCGCGTCCGTCAGCATCATGTCGGCGTCGAAGGCGCCGAAATGCAAACCGCAACCCAGGCTGGCGTCCATTTCGTCCCTGCCGATGCCGCCGTACAGGTTCCACCATTCGGCGCCGTACCTCTTGATCACATTCTCAGACATGGTCTTCCATACGCCCGCGCGCACCGTGAGCCAGTGCAGGACGCGCATCTCCCCTCCCAGGCGGATGCTCAGGGCGTCCGTCTCCACATCCTGACGTTGCAACCACGTGCCGACGCCCGTGGCGGGGTCGGTCAGGCGGCTCTCGTCGCGGGACCAGGTCAGCGACGCCTGCAGCATCCGGTCCGGGTCCGGCAGCAGGCTCAGGCCCAAACCGGCGCTGAACGAGCGCGCATCGCCGAGGTAGTAAATGCCATCGTAGTCATACACGCTGCCGAACCAGTCGCCATAGACGAGTTCGGGTCGCAGATCCCGCTCCCAGGTCACACAGGGCACGAGCACCAGGCGCTCGCTCAGACCGTGAAACAGGCGCCAGCGCAGCGCGAAGCTGTCCAGGCTCCGCCGGTCGGAGAACAGCACGGCCTCTTCTTCGATGGCCTGAACCCGCGTCATCGTCCCTTCGTACGCCACATCGACCCAGGTCCGGGGCGCCAGATCCAGGCGCAACCCCGCTCCCAGGCTCCAGGTCCAGGCCTCAGCCTCATCGACCGAGTGGAGACCGGTGCGGTAGTCGTAGGACGTGGTGATGCGCGCCTCGTTGCCGAAGCGGGCCTGCAGGCCCGCCTGCCAGGCGTCGCACTTCAGACCCCACATCAGCCGGACATCCTGCCGGGGATCGTCGTCGTAGATCCACAGTCCGGCCACGCCGAATCTGTGTGCAGGATCCAGGGACAGGTGCGCGCCCAGCGCCTGCCCGACGGCGCTGTTCCCGGACGATTCGCCGAGCTCGAGCAGCATCAGGTCGGGGTAGGTGGCCAGGGATCCGAACCAGCGCTGGACGTTGTCGACATCCTCGAAGTAGTCCCCGCCTCCCCCCATGCTCAGCAATCTGGTCGAGGTGGCGGCGGCGGGCAGCGCGAACAGCAGCAGCAGCAGCGCCGTCAGGGCGGCGGTGGCGCGTCGGGACATGGGGTCCTCCCTCGCGGATCAGTAGGGGGCGGTGTCGTAGAGTCTGAAATCGCCCAGGCCGTACGCGTCGTAGAAGCGGTACAGGACGCCGGCGCGGCGATAGTACCAGACCTCCCACTGGCCGGGGTAGGACAGATCCATGCCCTGGGATTCGATGCTGTCGGGGGGGCCGCGCTGGATGTGGATGCGGCCGCGGTCGCTCAGCGCGCCGCGGCCGAACTGGCCGAAGCGGCGGTCGGCCTCGACGATGCGCAGCAGGTGGCCGGCCTCGTCGGGCGGCTCGCCGGCCGGCCGCGCGCTCCAGACCGCGCGCCAGGCCGCCGGGCGCTCGCCGGCCGGCAGGGCCGCCAGACTCCGGCGCGCGTCGCCGTCCAGGATCCCGTCCAGCCAGTCCACGTGCAGGCGCCAGGCGACGTCGTCCTGCCAGTCCACGCGCAGGTTGACGAGATCGCGGCCCGGGGCCAGGTCGAGCCTGCGGCCGGCGTCGGTCTCCAGGGAGACGTCCAGGCGCAGCGGGCCGAAGGGCAGGTTCCACGCCGGCGTCTCCAGGCGACGACGCAGGGTGTCGGGTGCGGCCGCGGGCAGGTCTTCGCGGCTGATGATCTGCTTCTTCCCTCCCGCGTCGGTGACGCGGAAGATCAGCGCCGTGGGGGCGGGCGGGGCGTCCGCGCCGCGTCCGGGCAGGCGGACCAGGGTCACCTCGGCCCGCAGCGTGTCCGCGGCGGCGGCCAGGCTGCCCGCTTCCTGGGGCACGTTCCAGTCGAAGCCGGCGAAGTACCAGGGCACGCCGCTGCCGGTGCCCGGATCGAAGCGCAGGTCCGTCCGCCAGACCCGGTCGGTGTCGCGCACGCGGGCGGTGAGCGCGATTTCGACCGGCTCCTCCCCGTCCAGCACGACGGTGATGTCGCAGGCGAGACGCTCTTCGGAACGGGTGCCCTCGTAGGCGCCGGCCCGCGCCGTCGCCTCGGCGAAACCGCCGCCGACGCGCCGCCCGTCGCGCTCGGCCACGACGGCCACCTGCAGGATCGCCGCGAATCCCTCGCCGTCGCGCGTGAACACCAGGCCGCGGTGGGGCACGCGCACGTGGACCACGGCGGCGGGCCGGCCCTGGGCGTCGTAGGTGGTCGAGACGGAGACGTCCAGGGCGGTGCCGGGGACGGGGCGGCCGCCCGCGGCCGCGGCGGGGCCGCCGGCCATGACGAGCGCGGCGAGCAGGCCGGCTGCGGCCAGCAGCAGGGCCGCGTCCGCGGTCTCAGACCGCGGCGCGGCGTCGCGGCGGATTCGGGGCGTCGCTTTCAATCCTACCGTCCCGCAGGCGGATGATGCGCCGCGCGTGGGCGGCGATGTCTTCCTCGTGGGTCACCACCAGGATAGTATTGCCGCCGGCGTGCAGCCCGTCCAGGACGGACATGATCTCCTCGCTGGTCGTGGAGTCGAGGTTGCCCGTGGGTTCGTCGGCCAGGATCAGGGACGGGCGGCAGACCAGGGCGCGGGCGATGGCCACGCGCTGGCGCTGGCCGCCGCTCATCTCGTTGGGCTGGTGGGCCGCGCGGTCGGTCAGACCGACCTGCGCCATCACCGTCGCGACGCGTTCGCGGCGCTCCGCGGCGCCGATGCCGCCGTAGATCAGCGGCAGCTCGACGTTCTGGGCCGCCGTCAGGCGCGGCAGCAGGTTGAAGGTCTGGAAGACGAAGCCGATCTCGCGGTTGCGCACGGCCGCCAGGGCGTCGTCGTCCATCTCGGCCACGGCGGCGCCGTTGAGCACGTAGGTGCCCGAGCTGGGGGTGTCCAGACAACCGATGAGGTTCATCAGCGTCGACTTGCCCGAACCGCTGGCGCCCATGATGGCCACGTACTCGCCCTTGTCGATCACGAGGTCCACGCCGTCGACGGCGCGGACCTCCTCGCCGCCCACCTGGTAGACGCGCGTCAGGTCGGCGACGCGGATCAGGACCTCCCCCGCCCCGGTCATCGGGTCAGCCCCTCGAGGGGACGGCCCACGGCGCGGTCGAGCCTGAACGAGGCGATGCGGAAGTCGCTGATCGCCTGGACCTCGTCGCTCTGGGCCGTCGCCAGGTTCACCTGCGCGGTGATCTGGTCGAGCATCGTGCCGGCGCCCACCTTGAAGCGCTCCTGGGCCAGCCTCAGCTGCTCCTGCGCGTTGGCGATGGTCTCGCGGCTGAGCGCCAGGCGCTCGCGGGCCTCGACCTGGCTGTTGTAGAGCTGCCGCACCTCGAGCTGGGCGTCGAGCTCGGCCTGGTCGAGGTAGTACTCGGCGATGCGCTGGCGGGCCTTGGCCTGGGAGCGCCCGGCCAGGGTGGTGAAGCGGTCGAAGAGGTTCCAGTTGACCGTGTAGCCGTAGCTGACGCTCATGCCCTCGGCGGCGCCGAAGGTGAAACGGGACTCGTTCGAGGTGCGGCTGTAGCGGGCGAACAGGCGGACCTGGGGGTACAGCCCGGAGCCGGCGGTCATCACGTCGCCGCCCCGCGCTTCCACGTTGTACTGGCGGCTGCGCAGGTCCTGGCGGTTCGTGACCGCCTCCGCGAACAGACCGTCGAGGTCCTCGATCTGGTCGTCGTGCTCGAGCAGGGAGCGGTCCACGTCGAAGCGTTCGGCCAGGGGCCGGTTCATGGCGTGGGCCAGGTTGGCGAAGGCCTGCTCGACGGCGTTGCGGGCGCGGATGACCTCCAGGCGCGTCTGCTCCTGGCGCACCTTGGCCGACAGGACGTCGCTGCGGGCGGCCGAACCGATGCGGTGGTAGGTCTCGGACTTCTCGAACTCGCGGACGGCCAGGTCCTCGCTCTGGACGGCCACGTCCAGCAGCCGCTCGGAGCGCAGCAGGTCGATGTAGGCGGTGGCCACGGTCTCGATCACCTGCTGGCGGCTGTAGGCTTCGCTGGCCTCGGCGGCGCGCAGGTCGTTGCGCGCCGACTTGAGCCCGCCGAAATCGCTCAGCCCCCGGAACAGGTAGAAGTCGCTGCTCGCGCCGTAGTCCTTGTACTTGGACTTTTCGGTGTAGTCCGAGATGGCCAGCGTGACGGGGTTCTCGTAGTCGTACTCGGTGCGCTCGCTCTTCTGCCAGGTGCGCGAGAGGCTCAGGCTGGGCAGGAACTGCCCCTTGGCCTGGCGCACGCCCTGTCCGGCGATGCCGGTGTTCTCGGCGGCGACGGCCAGCGTCGGGCTCTCCTGCAGCGCGATGGCGACGCAGTCGGCGAGGTCGTAGACGGGCAGGCCGGCGGCGGGCCCGTCGTCCGCGACGGCGGACAGGGGACACGCCAGCACGACCGTCAGGAGGGCGGCGCGGCGGAAGGCGACGGGCAGCGGCACCATGCGGAGACTCCTTTGCACCTGGGGCACCCGGGATGGGATTCTTCGTCCGCCCGGATTGTAGGGAAGCGGGGCCGGCTTGCCAAACGCAATTCCGGCCCCGTCCCTGCGCGGGACTTCCGGGACGCAACACCGACTACAGACGCAAACAAGGGGGCGGGGTTGCATCCCCGCCCCCTTTTCGCGCCGGCGCGGCGGCCGGCGGGGATCAGTGCAGCCGGAACGCGAAGGGGATCGCCATCCAGGCCTTGACCGCGATGCCGCGCTGCCGGCCGGGTTGGAACTTGCAGCGCTTGGCGGCCTTGACCGCCTCCCGGTCCAGCAGGGGGTGCACCGACGACATCACGATCGCCTGCAGGACCGAACCGTCGGGGCCGACCTGGACCTTGACCACCACGGTGCCTTCGAGCTGGCTGGCGCGGGCCATCTCCGGGTAGTCCGGGCTGATGAACTGGGTCAGCACCGGCTTCTCCTGCGAGACTTCGAATTCCGAACCGCCCGATTCGTCGTATTCGCCGAACATGCTGTCCATGACGTCTTCGGAATCCAGCAGCGTATCGGCGATCTCGACGTCCTCGTCCACCTCGTCGTCGAGGGCCGCTTCGATGTTCACCGGCGGCTTCGGGATGTCCTGGGGCGGCGGCGGAATGTCCACCGCCTCGTCGATCGTCACGACTTCCATCGGCTTCTCGTACAGCTTGTACGGATTCGGCTTGTACTTCGGCGAGAAGAGGAAGAACAGGATGGTCAGGAGCACGGCCGCCACCGCGGCGCGGCGCATGTACTTGTTGTACTGCGCCTTGAAACGGTCGTTGGCGGTGATGACAGTCTTGAAGGTCACGTAATCCATGTCCACCACCCTAGTAAGCGACGCCCGGGAGGTTGAGGTCGGTGTTGAAGAACACCTTCACCGCGTTCGCCTCCTTGAGGCCTTCCATCACGTCGCTGACCACTCCGTAGGGTGTCTCCTTGTCGGTCTTGAAGGCCACGATCATGAAGGGGTTCTCGGCCACCTTGGCCGCCATGACGCCCGCCACCTGTTCGGTGCGCACGATCATGTCGTCGATGGAGATCATGCCCTTCTCGTTGATGTAGACGTTCGAGATCATGTCGCGCAGCCCCTCCTCGCCGGCCTCGGCGCGGGGCAGCGAGACGACCAGACCCGTCTCCTCCGTGAACACGACGGTCACGATGAAGAAGATCAGCAGCAGGAAGGCGATGTCGCCCATGGACGACGTCGGGATGAAAGCCCCCACCTTCGTTGCGCGCTTGAAGGCCATCCGAGAACCCTCCCTAGGGCTTGGTCGTCTTGAGCGAGACCTTGCGGGCGTCCGCCAGCTTCACTTCGTCGAGGCAGGCGATCATCATCCCGTAGTCCGCGTCCGGGTGCGTCTCGAGGACCACCACGGTCTGGTCGTTGCCCGCCAGACGTTCCCGGATCATCTGCTGCAGCCGGGAAAGGGCGACCGGCGTGTCTTCGAAGGTCAGCGCGTTGTTGGCCAGCACGCGGATCGTCGCCACGTTGCTCTGGCGCACGCGGACGGTCGACTCCGCGGTCGCCTTGCCGGGCAGCACCATGGACAGGCCGATCTCGTCGCTCTTCATGGGCATGACGATGAAGAAGATCAGCAGCAGGAAGGCGACGTCGCTCGTGGACGCCGTCGGGATCTCACCGACATCCCGCCGCTTCTTGCGCTTGGAGAGAACGCCCACGTCTGCACTCCTCGCGACGCGCCCCGGCGGGGCGCGGTGATGCTACGCGTGCTGCTGACGGACCAGTTCGTCGACCAGCTCGACCGAAGCCTCTTCCATCTCGATCACGAACCGGTCGATGCGCTGCACGAACCAGTTGAACGAGATCGAGGTCGGGATAGCGATGATCAGGCCGGCGGCCGTGGTGATCAGCGCCTCGGAGATGCCGGAGGCCACGAGCTGGGCGTTGACCGTGTCGCTGCCGGCGATCGCCTCGAAGGCGTTGATCATGCCGGACACCGTGCCCAGGAAGCCGATCAGCGGCGCGATGGTCGACACCGAGGCGATCCAGATCAGGCCGCGCTCGAGGAACGCCATCTCGATGGTGCCGGCGGTGGTGATGGCCTTCTCCACGGCCTCGGGGCCGCGGTCGGCCTTCTGCAGGCCGGAGTAGAGGATGGCCGCGATGGGGCCGCGCACCTTCTGGCACTCCTCGCTGGCCGCCTGCACGCCGTCGGTGCGCAGCGTGGTGATGACCGCGCCGATCAGCTTGCGCGAGTTGACCGCGGCGCGGTTGAGGGTCCAGGCGCGTTCGATCATGAAGACCAGGCCGAGGATGGTCACCGCGAGCAGCCACCACATGAACTGCCCGCCCTTGATGAACAGCTCCCCGGCGCCGCTCTTGCCCAGCGGGGTCTGCTCGAGCAGGCCCATCAGGCCGCCGCGCTTCTCGATGATCTGGGGGACTTCGGTGGCCGAGTCCTGGGCTCCGGAGGCGAAGGCCAGGGAGTCCGGCGTCGCCATGATCCCCTCGATGTTGCTGCCGGTCCGCGCCTGCGCCTGGCCGATCGCCGGCGCCGCGAGGACGAGCGCGAAGACGCACACCGCGAGCAGCGGGAATACGGCGTGGGTAGACGTGCGATGACGTGCCATTGTGCCTGCTCTCCCTTTCCAGATGGGACCCATGGGACCGGTTGTCGCCGGGCGTACCGATGGCGGCTGGGGACCGCCCTGTCGTCCGACCTGGTCGTGCCGAATGCTCCGTCTTTCCGAAATTCCAGCGCTCCGCAGCGCTCTCCGCCGGCCCGGCCGGGGAGCTTAACTCGCCCTGAAATAAGTGCCAACGCGGCGTTCAAGTCAACAGTTTTCATGGAGATCGCGGGCGCGGCGGGCGCACCGCGGCCTCACCGCGAGGGTCCTCCCTGGGTGTGGGCGTTCGTCGATTCCAGGGTGTAGAAACCGCCGCCGAGCCGGGCCAGGAACAGGAAGTTCAGGCCCAGGGGCTTGGAAGAATACTGGTTCGGGAACAGGGGGCGGCCGCGGCCCTGGTACTTCCACAGCTCGAACGCCTTGTACTTCTCCTGGGACGTGGCGCGATCGAGCCGCTCGCGCACCGCCAGGGTCGATTGCTCGGTGTCGGTGTACTGGTCCCGCATCACCAGGCCCTCGTTGGCCGGCAGGAAGGAGTCGTGGACGCGCGACAGGGCGTCCTCGAAGTCCAGCGCGTTGGCCGGCACGTCCTGCTTCTCGACCTCGTCGGGGGGGCCGAGCAGCACGTAGACGAGGCCGCGGTCGTCGATGGGCCCCGCGCGGCCCATGCCGCCGAGGTAGCGGTTCACGTAGCTGACGCGCTGCTTGTACTCCTCGAGCGCCTCGTTGCCCGCGGTCGCGGGATCGGGGTCGAGCTCGTCCCAGAACTCGGCCAGGATCGCCTCGCGGCCCGAGCGCCCGGCCGCCAGGAAGGCCTCGCGGCGATCGCCGAGCAGCACGAGCCGGCCCATGGTCTCGGTGTCGCCCGCCGGCCTGGTGATCGCCTGCAGGCTCCAGATGACGTCGAACTCGGCGACCCAGGCGTTGCCCCAGCCGTCCAGGGGGGCGCAGCTGAGCTGGTAGGATCCCGGCGGCAGTCGGTTCACGTCGTAGTCCCAGGTCACCGTCGCGACGCCGCCGGCGCCCGCGAAGGTCGCGGGATCGAGGCCGAGGTCCAGCGTGTCGCGCACCACGTAGTCCAGGTCGCGGGCCAGCACCTGCATCAGCAGCGTGCGCGGCAGACGCCCGAGGTCCGCGGGCCCGATCCCGACCGCCTCGGCCTCGAAGGTCACCTGCAGGCGCTCCTGCTCGATCCCGTAGCGGCGGTTGGGGTGCAGGAACATGGCCAACCGGTCGCCGCGCAGGCGCGCGGCGGTCACCGGACCCGCGCCCGCGCCGGGCCGGGGCGCGCCCGAGAGGAACAGGGGCGCGTGGAGCCACAGCCCGCGCAGGTCGGACGGCGCCGTTTCCCGGTACCACTCCCCCTCGACGAAGGCCACGGCGGCGCTGCGGCCGTCCCCGTCGCGCGGTGCGGCGAGATCTTCCAGCCGGCAACGCAGCATGCCGCTCGCGGCCCGGATCGCCGGCAGGCGCAGCGTGAACACCTGGTAGACGGTCGGCGAAGCCGCCTCGCCGCGCGTGCGCACGGCGAGCGCGAGCGTCTCGCGGCGCACGTGGGACTCGCCGTCCCCGTCGACGAGCGTCGCCTCGAGCGACAGGCTGCCGCTCAGGCCGCCTCCCCCCTGCTCGCGGAAATGCAGGCCGTCGTTCGGCACCGAGAACAGCAGCAGGACGTCCGTGGCGCCGTCGTCGACCGGCAGGTTCGCGTAGTCGAGGGAGACGGCGAAGCCGCCGGCGCCGTCGAGCGGGCGCACCAGGGCGGCCGCGGCGGAGGCGGCGGCCGCGACGACCGCCAGGGCCGCCAGGGCGCAGTGGAGGTGTCGCCGTGACGCGGTCAGACTGTGTGCCATGCCGTCTCCGCTGTGGTTCGGGAAGTGGATGGTCCGGCTCATCAATCTAGGGAACCCGCCGGCCGCGGACAACCGCGCCGGCACGGCGAAGCCCGCCCCGTGAGCGGGCGGGCCTGCTGTCCGTCGCCGCTGACGGGCTCCTAGTAGACGAACGTCAGCGTGAGGCGGTGCACGTAGCTCAGGGCCTGCATGTCGACCATGCTGTAGTCGAAAAGCGCCTTGGCTTCCTTGCCCGTGTTGATGGCCACGCCGAAGCCCCAGGCCAGCTTGTCGCTGTCGTAGCCGAGGTTGTAGCCCACGCGCCCGAAGAGCAGCTCGCGCATGCTGTACTCGAAGCCGACGTTGGCCCGCTCGGCGTTGTCCGCCGGGTGCTGGAACTCGGCCGCGGCCAGGACCCGGTGGTCCTTCGTGTCGATGGCGCGGAAGCTGGCGCCGACCTTGAACGTCGTCGGCATCTTCGCGGGCAACTCGTCGAAGGTGATCTTGCCGCCGAGGTTCTGGATCACCATGCCCAGGCGCAGGTCGCGCACGCCGATGCGGTACAGGATGCCGAAATCGAAGCCGGCGGTGTTGACCGCTTCCTCGGCCAGCCCGGCGTGCAGGTAGCTGAGGGTGAAGCCGGCCGAGAACTTGTCGGTCCAGAAACGGCTGTAGGTCAGGCCGAAGGCGACCGAGCCGGCGTCGAAGGTCTCGCCGTTGCCCTCGGGCCGGTTGGCCGTGCGCACCGGCATCGGGTCCAGCCACAGCGACCGCACCGAGAAGCCGAAGGTGCCGGGCAGGACCTTCGGGTTCATGGCCAGCACGGCGGAGCTGAGGTTGATGTCCGCCGGCCACTCGACCTGGGACACCAGGAACTCGTTGCCGCGGACCTCGACCAGGCCGGCCGGGTTCCAGAAGACGGAACTGGCGTCGTCGGCGACGGCCGTGAACGCCGATCCCATGCCCGTCGCCCGGGCGCTGGTCCCGATCTGCAGGAACTGCGCGCCGAAGGTGCCCACCTTCTCGAAGAGTTCGGCCTGGGCGGCCGCGGGCAGGACCAGGGCGGCAAGGGCCAGGATCGCAATGCGTCTCATGGAAACCTCCAGAACCCTCTCGCGTCGGTAGCGGTCGGCCGGCTGCGGCCGGCGCGGCCGTGCGGTTAACGAATGACGACGAACTTGCCGATGAAGTCCTCGAACCGGTCGTCATCGGACTGGACCGAGAACAGGTAGATCTCGCTGACGACCTCCTGGCCGTTGCGGCTGACCAGGTTCCAACTCGCTTCCCCGTAGCCGCCGGTCCCGTCGTGCTCGATCGTCTCCACCAGGTCGCCGTCCAGGGTGAAGATCTTGACGGTGTTGTGGGCGCGGGGCAGGTTCGAAAAATTGACGCGCACGCCGGTGGGGTCGTCCGAGTTCGGCGAGAACTGCTGGAACTCCGCCAGCGCCTCGCGCGTGGCGGGGTTCGGATAGACGAAGATGTTGGCGCCGTCGCGCTCGCGGGCCGCGACGGTCTGCGCGTTCGAGCCGGGATTGGTGTGCGTGAAGGACGACCCCGGGTCGCCGATCAGCCCCGCGCCGATCACCGTCAGGGTGTTGTTCGGGTTGATCCGGATGGCATGGTCGGTCGCGGTCACGGAGTAGAAGTACAGGAAGCCGTTGTGGACGGCGGGATCCGTGTACTCGTAGAAGCTCAGCGCCTGCTTCGCCGTGTGCGAGGGCAGCAACTCCTCGCGGCCGGTGACCATGAAGAACGTGTCCAGGGCGGCGGGGTAGCCCTGCCACGGCAGCAGACCCTCCAGCGCCGGGATCGGCAGGCCCTCGCGGTCGTAGAGCGCCGGCCGCTGCACGTAGCGCCCCGAGGTGTCGGCCTCGACGACCTGGCGCATCGCCTCGGCGAGGCCGGCGAAGGCGGGGTCGTCGAGCACCCGCGGGCGGTAGCGGATCCCCTCCAGGCCGGTGTTGGCGCCCAGGGGCAGGGTATCCACGACGGTGGTGCCGTCGCCGAGCGTGCGCGTGCTGATGTACGTGTTCACGTAGTCGTATTCGGCGATCAGCTGCCAGAGGTTGCTCTCGGGGCCGTTCTCGACCGACGAGCCGAAGGGGCGGGTCCAGTTGTCGGCGCGCCACACGCGGTAGGACTCGAAGTCGATGCGGTTGGCGCGCACGTCGGCCGTCGTCTCGCTGCGGTTGTCCCAGAAGACGTGCACGGCGCTGTCCGTCGGCCACAGCCTCACCCCGGGCGGGGGCGGCGCCATGCCGACCAGCCAGTGGATCAGGGTTTCGTTGCCGTCGACGCCCGTACAGCCGGCCGTCGGCCCCTCGGGCCGGTTGCAGGTCCAGAGCGTTTCGATGAGCCGGTTCTCCTTGGTGCAGAACTCGCCCGCCTGGCGCACGCACTCGAAGCAGTTGTCCATGTTGACGTAGATGCAACCCTCGCTGTCGAGGTCGCCGCTGGTGATCACCGGTTGCGACAGGACGTAGTCCTCCGCCACGCACGTGGTATCCATCAGGTCGGCCACGAAACTGAACATGTCCTGCCCGAAGTCGCGGGCGCAGATTTTCGTCTCGCGGCCGAGGACGCCCGTCGAGTTGTCGCCGTCGAGGTTGAAAGCGTTGCCCATCCAGGTCAGCGTGGCCTCCGCGGCGTTCTGCAGCATCCCTTCCAGCCCGGTGCCCACCACGATGGCCGCCTGGAACTGGAGGGTCTCGCCGGGCGGCAGTTCGGAGAAGGGACCGGCCGAGATCAGGAAGCGGTAGTCCTGCTCCCTGCCCACGGGGGTGTCGTTGTCGATGTTCGGCTCGCTGAGCAGCTCGTAGCGTTCGGCGTCGTTGGTCGGGTCGCCGCCGCGGGCGAAGGGCTGGTTGCCCGAGAAGTGGTTGAAGCTGCGCAGGCCGACGCTCCGCGGCGCCCGGACGCCGAGCGGGTCGGTGTCGTGACCAAGGAACACGATGCCGAAGTAGCCCGGCGTGGCGCCCTCGTCGCCGTCGCTGTCGTACATGAAGCCGACGGAGACCGGCACCCAGCTGTTGTCGCGGGCGCGCACCAGGATGTTGCGGCTGCCGGCCATGTCGTCCTCGGCGCGGCCGGGGCGGGCGCGGGGGCCGATGTCGGCGTCGGCGAAGAAGCCGATGTAGACGTCGTCGATGGACGCCACGCCGACGTTGGTGACGTCGAACTCGAAGGCCACGAAGTCGTCCGCGTCGTCGTTCTCCCAGGCGAAGGACTTCTGCACGATCTTCAGGTTGATCGGCGTGTGGTCGGGGAACTGTTCTCCCGCCAGGCGCGTGTTGTCGTACATCGTGCAGACCATCATCTGGTTGCCGATCTGCCCGAAGTCCTCCTCGATCAAGCCGTCCTCGTCGTCGTCGTAACCGTTCAGGGTCTCCTCGTCGTACAGGGGCGCGCCGAAGAAATCGCGGTCGTCGTCGTCGTTCGCGCCCGATTCGGGGCGGCGCTTGCCGCTGGCGCTGGAGAAGCCGGCGGGCCGCGTCACCCGGCCGCCGATGGCCTCGTAGATGGTGTCGGGGATTTCGTTGCGGGCCCGGATCTCCGTCTCGTACTGGCCGGTCGAGACGAGCCGCTCCCCGAGGACCGCGCCGCCGACCCAGAGCCCGGCGGCCCAGAGGTACTCGACGCCGGACCCGGCCGGCCACTGGGCCGAGGGGGCGTCGCACCAGCTGCAGGTCGCCGGGGTCTGCGAACCGATGAGCCCGAAGTTCGTGATGTTCATGTGCAGCTCGCCGACGTTCATCACGTAGGAGCCGTCGGTGACGGCCGAGCCGTCCGGCACCGGCCCGGGATGGGCGCCGAACTCCTCGAGGTCCACCCAGGCCGCCGCCGGGGCCGCCGACAACAGGGCCGTCGCCACCAGCAGGGCCAGGCCGATCCGGGTCCCGGCGGATCCCGTGCGGTCCGTCAGGCTGCGGCTGGAGATCATGGTCATTCCTTTCCCTCTGACAACCCCGCCCATGTTCCCTCCCGGTCCTAGAACGTCCAGCCGAGGCCGACGCGGAACAGGCGGTGGTCCATGAAGACGCGCGGGTCGTTGATAGGGATGAACTCGTTGTAGTTGTCGCCGTTGGCGTCCTGCAGATAGGCGCCGCCGTACTTGCCGGTCTCGGTCAGGTACGACACGTAGGCCGAGGTGGCGTTGCGCAGGCCGGGCGTGAGGCCGGCGCCGGGATTGCGCACCATGTCCTGGTTGATCAGGTTGTGGGCCTGGAAGTACATAGTCAGGCGCTGGCCGTAGAAGTTGATCTCCTTCTGGCCCTGGAACGTCAGGTCGTAGGTGGCGGGCAGGCGCTCGCTGTTCTCGAGCAGCGGGTCCACCTTGCGCGCGTAGCGGTCGTTGGGCGTCCAGGGGAAGCCGCTGCCGTAGGAGAACGTCATCGAGCCCGACCACGAGCTCGGCTGCTGCAGCAGCAGCGAGAGGTGGAAAACGTGGCGCTGGTCCCAGTTCAGGGGCAGCTCCTGGTTGGGCAGGTACTCGAGGCCCTCGGGGTTGGCGCCGAACTGCTGCGACGAGGCCACGCCGTCCGCGTAGGAGAAGGTGTAGGCGACGTCGAAGGCGAAGTTGTCGGAGTAGCGCTTGTTGAGCGTCACCTCGACGCCGCGCGCCGAGGCGTAGGCCTTGTTGATGTAGCGCGGCAGGGTGTTGCCGGTCTCCGAGTCGGTGACCGTGGTCGCCGCGATCAGGTCGTAGATGTCGCGCGAGTAGATGGCGACCGACCCGGCCAGATAGTCGGTGAACTGGTGCTTGATGCCGGCCTGGTAGGCGATGGTCGTCTCGGCCTTCAGGTTCGGGTTGCCCAGGACGCCGGCGTTGCCCAGCGGGTCCTGGCTGCTGAACAGCAGGTCGCGGGTCGGGAACTGGATGAACCGGCCGTACGAGAAGTTGAAGCCGTCGCGCTCGGTGATGGGGAACGCGAAGCCGAGGCGCGGCGAGAACTGGTGCTTGTACTTGATGACGTTCTTGTTGACGTCGTCGTTGTCCAGCAGGATCTCCGCGGCCGAGCCCGGCGAGAAGAGGTCCCAGCGGAACCCGTAGTTCATCACCATGCCCTCGTACTCCCAGCGGTCCTGGATGTACCAGGAGGCCTCGGGGTTGTACGAGTGGAAGATGTTCGAGCTGGCGCCCAGCGAGTACTCGCCGGTGAAGCGGTTCCGCCGCTCGTAGGCCGGGTACGAGAGGTTGTTGCTCTCGATGTCGTTGTACTGCAGCTGCAGGCCCATCTTCACGAGGTGGCTCGACCAGCGCGTGGTCGAGAGGTCGAACTTCGCGATCAGGGTCTCCGTGTAGTCCTCCCCGTAGTAGGGGAAGTCGCTCGTGGTCACGAAGAGCGGGTTCAGCGGGTCGGTGTAGTAGTCCGAGCCGTTCTGGTAGAGGTTCGCCGCGCCGTAGAACAGGCCGGGCGAGGCGATGGGACCGTGCTGGTACTCCCAGGGATCCTGCCCGTTGACCGAGAACACGTTGTCGTTGCGCAGCGCCGAGATCTTCATCGTGTAGAAGGTGTCGTTGGTCAGGTTGTGCGTCATCACGAACTTGAGGTTCTGGCTGAGGCTCCGGTTGACGCCGCTGCGGTCGGCCGAGTTGAACCAGGTGTAGGACGAGTCCTCCTGGGCCGTGGAGTAGCTGGAGTAGGGGTAGCGGAACCCGTCGAAGCCGGGCTCGGCCGCCACCGTGTAGAGCCGGCCGTCCGTGGAGCGCACCTGCAGGACCGGCGCCATGCGCCGGATGAGGCTGGCGTTGCGGGCGTCGATCACCACGGCCGGGCGGGAGATCTGGTTCATCCGCTCGTACCAGGGCCCGTAGTAGACGGGCACGTAGTTGCGCGTGTACAGCCACGAGTCGTCGCCCGGGGTGTTCACCAGCAGGGGCATCATCAGCACGCGCCGCGAGTAGCCCGACACGCTCCAGTTGGGCGAGTAGGACTCGTTCGAGGCGGAGTTGAGCGTGTACTCGCCCGTGACGCGCAGGTTCTCGCTGAAGGTGTACTGCCACTTCGTGGAGCCCTTGAGCTGGTTGACCTGGCGGCGGCGGAACTGGAAGAGCGTGGCGCCGCCGAGGTCGACCCGGTATTCGGGGCGGTTGGCGACGGAGTAGTTCTCGGTGTCGGTGAACACGAAGTCGCCGGCCAGGAAGTAGGTCAGTTTCTTCACGGGCGTGGGACCGCCGAAGCCGAACTCGAAGCGGTCGTAGTTGGTGTAGGTCTTGTCCTGGCGGCCGAAGTCGTCGGTCATGTAGCGCAGGCCGCCCTCGAAGGACTCGCCGCCGGCGCGCGTGGTGACGTTGATGACGCCGGACATGGCCGAGCCGTACTCGGGGTCCATGCCGCCGGTCACCAGCTCGGTGGCCTCGACGGCCATCGAGGAGACCGAGATGGCGCCGCCGCCGCCCACGTTGTCGACGGGCACGTCGTCGATGCGCATCGAGACCTCGCCGGAGCGTCCGCCGCGCACGTAGAGCTCTCCGTCGCGCATCTGCACGCCGGCCTGCTTGGCGACGGCCTCCTCGACCGAGTCGATGGCGTAGTCGGCGAGGCGGTCGCCGGTGAAGCTCTGCTCGGTGACCCCGCTCTTGATATCGACCATGTAGCGGTCGCCCTCGACCGCGTAGGCCTCGAGGGTCTCGACGATCACGACCTTCATGTCGAAGCGGATCTCCGCCTGCATCCCCGGCTCGACGTCGACCGTCACTTCTTCGGGCGCGAAGCCGAGGTAGAGGACCTGGACCGTGTACTGGCCCGGCCGCAGCCCCTGGAAGTAGAAGACGCCGCCGCCGAGGGACATCGTGCCGCGGGAGGTCCCCTTCAGCAGCACGTTCGCGTAGTCCAGGTACTCGCCGGACTCCACGTCGCGGATGACGCCCTTGATCGAGCCCGGGGCGCCCTGGGCGCTCGCGAAGGCGGGCAGCAGGACGATGGCGAGCAACGCCAACCTGACCGCGGGCATGGCCACTGTGTTGCGCAGGCGACGGAGCATCGCGCGGCTCCTTTCGACGGACCGGGTCCGATCGAAGCGAGTGGTCGGGTCGGATCTCGCTCGCGCGTCGCCGTGCCCCGGAGCGGAGCCGCGTGCGCGACCGGCATGCGCCGACCCATGACCTCAACTTCCCCGGCCGGCATCCGTGCGGCCGGCGACGGGAAACGTGGGGAATTTTCAGACCTCAACCGGCAACTCACGGCTGAATATAGAGATTGCCAAAACCGCTGTCAACCTAATGTGTTTCGGGGTTTCGGGCGGTCACGGGGCACCGCGACTCGTGCCCCGGGGCGATCGTCGCGAGGTCCGGAACGGCGTCCCGGCAGGCCGCCCCGACCAGCGGGCAGCGGGGCGCGTAGGGGCAGCCGGCGACGGCCGGCGGATCCAGTGCGGGCGGCGCGGGCGCTCCCGCGGCGCAGGTCGCCAGGGCGCTCGTGTACGGGTGCCGCGGTTCGGCGTCGGCGGGGAGCACTTCCAGCACGCGGCCGGCGAACATCACGACCAGGCTGCGGCACGTCCGGCGGGCGAGCGCGAAGTCGTGGGTGATCAGCAGCAGACCGCAGCCGCCGTCGCGGCGGGAGCGCGTCAACGCGTCGATCACGAGCGTCGCGGCGTCGGGATCGAGCGATCCCGTCGGCTCGTCCGCGACCAGCAGCGCCGGCCGGGCCGCC
>JAUSBL010000088.1 GCA_030658975.1 Candidatus Latescibacterota bacterium | reverse complement strand
TCCTGCTGGCCCTCGGCACCAGCATGTGGCTCGTGCTCGCGTTCCTGCTCATCATGACGTTGGGCGAAGCGATGTGGCAGCCGCGCTTCCTGCAGTACGCGGCCGAGATCGCCCCGGAGGGCCGCACCGGCGCCTACATGGGCGTGGCCCAGTTCCCGTGGTTCCTGACCAAGATGCTCGTGCCCCTGTACTCGGGTGCGATGCTCCAGAGGTACTGTCCCGCCGAGGGGGCCCGCGATCCCGAGACCATGTGGCTCTACTACGCGATGTTCGCCATGGTCACGACGGTCCTGCTGGTGGCCGCCAAGGGTTGGGCCGGCAAGGATTTCAAGGCCAAGGCCGCGTAGCGGCCGCGCCGCCGGACACGAAGAAGGGCGCCTCCCCTGCGGGAGGCGCCCTTTCCCATGACCCGGCCGCGCCGGGCGCTCATTCCGCCGGCGGCTCCTCGCGGCGATCCCCGTAGCCGTAATACTTCTGGTCGAAGTAGTACGGCAGGACCTCGCCGAGATTGTTGGCGACCACGCCGATGATGTTCGTGCCGACGCTGCGCAGGATGCCCACGCCGCGCTCGCACAGGTCTCGCGGCGTGCGCCCGGCCATCACCAGGTAGATGGCGCCGTCGCAGACGTCCACGAACTGCAGGGGATCGCTGACCGGGACGACCGGCGGGCAGTCCAGCACCACCACGTCATAGTCCAGCTTCAGGGCGTCGAAGACGCGCCGCACGCGCCCCTCCTGCAGCAGCAGGCTGGGGTTCTCGCCCGCGCGCCCGGCCGGCAGGAAGTCCAGGTTCGGCAGGTGGGTCTTGCAAGGCGCGACCGGCGCCTCGCTCCCGTTCAGGAACTCCGCGAGGCCCGGGCTCAGGGGCACGTTGAAGACCGTGTGCTGCACCGGCCGACGCATGTCGCCGTCCACCAGCAGGATCCGCTTCTGCATGTGGTGGGCCAGCACCTGGGAGAAGTGCAGCGCGAACAGGCTCTTGCCCTCCCCGCGCTCGGAGCTGGTGACCATGATGCAGCGCTTGCGCTCGAGATCCAGTTCCCGGTTCAGGCGGATCATGACCCGGCGCAGCTCGATCGCCAGGGGCGATTCGTTGTCGAACCCCGGGCGCCGGTCCGCTTTCTTGGAGAGGAACGCCATGTCTTCCCTTCGTCTTCCCTTCGCCTCGCCTACGCCAGCCGCGGGTAGAGCCACAGGAACCCGACCGCCGCGAGGCCCAGGATCGAGATCACGATCAGGATCCAGAGCAGCACCCTTCGGCGGCGGACCTTCCGGAACGGAGCGCCTTCGGTCACCACCGGCAGGGTGCCGATGACCTTCAGCCCCAGCGTGCGTTCGATCTGCCGCACCGACTTGAAGGAGCGGTTCATCATCTCGGCCACGACCACCAGGCCGACCCCGAGGGCCAGGGCCAGCCCGAAGCCCATCAGGCTGAGCTTGTTCTTGTCGGGCTCGATCGGCGTGTTGGGGCGGCGCGGCGTGCGGTACACCTCGATCCGGTAGCCGATCTCCGACATGCTGGCCGCGAGGCTGATGTTCTCCCGGTTGATGTCCTGCCCGATCGTGCGCAGCAGGTCCTGCGCCGCCTCGACGTCGCGCTGCAGGCCGGCCAGCGCGGCGGCCTGCTCCGGCTGGCGGGTCATGAAATTGCGGTAGTCCTGGACGTAGCCCGCGACGGCGCGGGCGACGGCGTCGTAGACGTCCGCATAGAGCAGCCAGAAGATGTACTGGGAGACCGCGCCCTGGCCGGCGGCCGAGAGGCTGGGGTACTCGTCGCGCACGCGGGCGCGCAGTTTCGTGTCCAGTTCCAGCCGCTTGGTGCCCACGTAGTTCTGCTGCTCGATCGCGGTGCGGGCGCCGGTCAGCTGGGCCTCCTCGGCCGCGACCTCCAGGCCGATCATCTCGCGCACGAAGCCCGCGAACTCGGGCTCGGACCGCACCTGGGCCGCCAGCTGCTCCGAGGCCGGCAGCACGGCCCGCGATTCGGACAGGCGCTGCGGCAGGATCTCCTGGCGGTTGTCGCGCGCCTGCCGCTCGAGCCGGGTGCGGGCGATCTCGGCCTGGGACAGGTTCTGCTCGCTGACGGGATTGCCGGCCAGAGCGTTGGAAAGCATCGAGCGCTGGTACGAGGTCAGGCGGCGCTGGGCCTCGGCGAGGTTGCGCTCGTAGTTCTCGCGCTGCTCGGTGAGGAAGTCGCGCGTGGTCGTCGAGCGCGACTGGCGGCTCTCCTGCTCCTCCTGGACGAACCTGGTGAGGATCTCCTGGGCGAGCTTGTAGGCGTGGTCCGGGCTGGAATGGCGCACGCCGATGCGGAAGATGTGCGTGTCGTCGTTGTCGATGCGGATCCAGCGATTGAGGGCGCTGACCAGGGCTTCGACCGGGTCGCGGCCCGCCGCCGCGATGTCGAGGCGGTCCCGTGCGGTCAGCATGTCCGAGGACTGCAGGTCCAGGTCGCGCACCAGCCGGTCGAGGAAGCGCGGGCTGGTGATGATCGAACGGATCAGGATCATCGTCTCGGCGTCGGCTTCCCTGGAGCGGGTGTACCGGGGCATGCCCTCGCTCAGGGTGCGCGAGGTCGTCTGCTCGGCGAGCACCTTGATCTGGCCGCCCGCGTAGTAGACCGGCTCCATGGTGCGGATCGCCACGAAGGCCATGCCGAGGCAGAGCCCGAAGGGCACGATGAACAGCCACTTGCGGCGCACGAAGGTGCGCAGCAGGTCGGCCGGGTTGAAGCCGCCGCCCTGCTGCTCGTCGTCCAGGTAGGGGTCCGTCGCCACGTCGCTCCCTCGTCGTCGGGGTCCGGGCCGGCCGGGGGCCGGTGGAAATCCCCGCCAAAGTAGCCCAAGTCCGCCGATCCATCAACGACGCATCCTGGCCGCGTCTGCGGATCATGCCTGCGGGCCGCTTCTACGCAGCCGGCGCGGGCCCGTTCCCTGCTCCGCCCACCGCGGAGGTGCGCCGTGCCTGGGGAACCGCTCATTCGCAGAATCACGCGACTGGACGCCGCCGCGGCGGCCGTCTCGACGGTGGCCATCCTGGCGGTGGCCGGCTGCCGGGGAGACTGCTCGTCCCCCGCCGCGCCGCCCGCGCCCGCGCCCCGCCTCGCCGCGGGACGCTACCCGGCGGAACTGCTCCGGTTGGCGCCGCCGCCGGCGGGCGAGCACCGCTGGACGTGGCGCGGCGCCGGCCCTGACCAGGCGGCGCCGGGCGGCGGCGGGATCCTGCTGACCGTCGATGGGCGCAGCTGGAACTGGCGGCCGGCGACCACTCCCGGCGACACCTGCCTGCCGGGCACGATGCTACTGCGGCCGGAAGCACCCGACCAGTGGCACGAATTCCTCGTCGCGACGGACTCGACCCTGCCGGGCGGCTGGATGCCGCTGCCCCGCGTCGCGGCGGCGTCGGCCCACTACGCCGACCTCCTGCACCTCGTGCAGGAGCTGACACGGCCGCGGTTCGACGGGGTGGTGACGCACTGGAGCCTGGAGTCGGTCCCGGTGGGCTGCGGTCCGGCGGTCAGCGGCGCCGTCGATCTCGCGGTCTGCCTGCGCGAGGCGGTCGCGACCTGGCGCCTGGCGGGTGAGCCGCCCCTTCTGGCGTGGGACGGCGAGTCGGCGCTCGGGGCCCGGCTGATCCACTACCCCGGCGTCGTCCTGCATCCGCCGATGAGCGTCCAGATGGTCCGCCGGGACAAGGCCGGCCGCGTGCTGCGGGTCCACATCCGCTGCGGCGACACCTACGACGGGCCGCAGGACGTGCGCTACGCCCGCCGGGCGCTGGTCCACGAGCTGGGCCACGTGCTGCTGCTCTGGGGCCACAGCGAGGACCGCACCCACGTCCTGTGGCGCAACGGCCCGATCGTGGACCGGCCCGCCGACGACGAACTGCGGGCGGCGGCCCTGTGGCGCGCACTGCCCGAGGGCCTCGACCTCAAGCGCTACGGCCGCTCAACGGAACTCCAGCCGCAGCGGCAGCAGGGCGAGGGGCCGCCCGTCCAGCAGCCCGGCCTGGACCAGGACGCCGCCGTCGGCGAACTCCTGCCAGGGGCCGGGCGGCGCGCCGACCGCGACCGTGCCGCCGCGCATCGCCTGTGACAGCAGGCGCTCGAAAAGGCTCGGCTGGCGGTCGAAGGTCACCAGGCGCAGCGGTGCGCCGGGCTCGAGCCCGACCAGGCCCCTGACCGCCGCCAGCGCGCGGTCCAGGCCGCCGAGGCCGTCGACCAGGCCGGCGGCGACGGCCTGACCGCCCGTCCACACGCGCCCCTCCGCCACGGCGGCCACCGCGGCGGGGTCGAGGCGGCGCCCGGCGGCGACCTTGCCGACGAACCGCCCGTAGAAGGCGTCGAGCTGGCTCTGGAGCAGGGCGCGCTGGGCGTCGTCGAAGCGGTCGGCGTCGGCGAACATCAGGGCGTTGCGGCCCCTCACGACGAACTCGCGGTTCAGGCCGATCTTCTCGTAGAGGCGGTGGAGGTCCATCTTGCCCGCGAAGACCCCGATGGAACCCGTCAGGGTGCCGGGCTCGGCGAAGATCGAGTCGGCCGGACAGGCGACGTAGTAGCCGCCCGAAGCGGCGTAGCCCGACATCGACACCACGACCGGCTTTTCGAGCCGGGTCCGGTTGATCTCGTCCCAGATCAGGTCGCTGGCCGTGGCGGAGCCGCCCGGGCTGTCGACGCGCAGGACGACGGCGGCGATCCC
>JAUSBL010000086.1 GCA_030658975.1 Candidatus Latescibacterota bacterium | reverse complement strand
GAACAGCAGACCGCCCACCGGTTGCATCCGCAGATTGACCGAGTATTGGGCCCGGTTCAAAGTGCCGGCGGTGGGCATGTCCACCAACTGCTCAAATTGCAGGGCCAGGCAGGGCAAAGCCGTCAGCAATAGCAGGGAAGATACAAGCAATATCCGCAATGTTTTCATATTACCTCTTATAAATTGTGTGTATGCTTTAGGACTATACAATATATAGCGATTATATAACAAAAATAGCCGAAAAATCAAGAAAAATCGGAAGAAAACTGGAGAACATTTCCCACTAAATGCACGAAAAGCCACTAAAAGGTTTATTTTAGTGACTTGAAGTGAGCAGGGAACCTTTCCCCACGCTTGCGCGCCAAAGCGCTTCAGCGCGCAGGCACGAAACGCACGAAAAAAACGCGAAAACCCAGCTTTTTTATTTAGTGCCCCTTCGACGCTACTCAGGGCATGCTTTTTAGTGGGCAGGGTATTCGGTGTTCCGTCGGGGTCATAGGACTCTACTCGCTTTGGCCGTTGCGCTGGTAGTTGCCCCTCTTGCGGGGCGGGGCCGGGTTCCATTTGCCGCCCAGTTTAAAGTGCGGGCCCTGCAGCAGTTCGGTCAGCCCGGTGAACAACTGGTGTTCCACTTTCACCTTGATGTTCTTGGGCTTGATCTTCACCGGCAGGCCGTTCTCCCCCTTAACCGAGAATACCACCGGGCAGTTCCCGGGGTGCCCGTCCAACAGTTTGGTCAGGGCCTGGTTGAATTTCTGATCCAGCTGGTCCTCTTCCAGGGAGATCTCCAAGAACTCCACCAGCTTTCCGCTGGCCTGCTCCAGCGGAAAAATATCGGCCACCACCAATTTGGGGTACTCATTTTCCTTGGTGGAAACGCTGCCGGCCACCAGCACCAGGGTGTCCTCTTTTATGAACTCCCGCTTGCTTTCAAACAGGTCGGCAAAGACCACTATTTCGCAGAAGCCGGTCAGATCCTCCAGGCTGACGAAGCCCATGGGCTTTGAGCCTTTGGGGGTGTAGATCTTGAAGCTGGAGATCAGCCCGCCCACTATCACCTGGTCGTTGTCGTCCAGCTCGGCCAGCTGGCTGATGGTGTGGGTGGCCAGGCTCTTCAGCTCGGCGGTGTGCTTCTCCAAAGGGTGCCCCGAAAGATAGAATCCCAGGGACTCCTTCTCGTAGACCAGAAAGGCCTTGCGGTCGATGGGATGGGGGGCTTTGGCCGGGGCCGCCTGGGTCTTGGCTGCGGCCTGAGGGACTGACGCTCCGGCGTCGAACATCAGGGTCTGGCCCTTCATCTGATCCTCCCGGGCCTGGGCCGCCCGGATCATCAGGTCGTCCAGCTTTTCCAGCAGGGCGGTGCGGTCTGGGTCCAGGCTGTCGAAACAGCCGGCCTTGATCAGGCTTTCCAAAGCCTTGCGGTTGACCAGCCGGGCGTCGGCCTGTTCCAATACCTGTTCTATGGAACCGAAGTCGCCGTTGGCCTGGCGGGCCTTGATGACCGACTCCACCGCCGAGGAACCCACGTTCTTGACCACTCCCATCCCCAGCCGGATGGACTTTTCCTCCGGGGCATAGGCATAGAGGCTTTTGTTGATGTCCGGGGGCAGCAGGGTTAGCTTGGACTCGCGGCAGTTGGCCATGAAGGCCATGGTCTTGGCGGTGTCGCCCATCACGCTGGTCAGCAGGGCGGCCATGTATTCCAATGGATGGTGGGCCTTGAGATAGGCGGTCTGGTAGGCCAGCACCGCGTAGCCGGCAGCGTGGGACTTGTTGAATCCGTAGCCGGCGAACTTGGCCAGGGTGTCGAATATCTTCTCGGCCTTTTCCTTGGGGATCTTGTTGACAGTGTGGCAGCCCTTGATGAAGGCCGGGCGCTGTTTTTCCAGGTCCTCCTGCTTCTTCTTGCTGATTGCCTTGAGCATCAGATACCCCGCGCCCAGGCTGTAGCCGGCCAGGGCCTGCACCGCCTGCATCACCTGCTCCTGGTAGATCATCACCCCGTAGGTGTCCCTGCAGATGGGCTCCAGCAGGGGGTGCTCGAACTCGATCTTCTCCTGGCCGTTCTTGCGCTTTAAAAAATCCTCGATCAGGTCCATGGGGCCGGGCCTAAAAAGCGAGATGATGGCGATCAGGTCCTCGATGGAGGCGGTCTTGAACCTGACGGTCAGGTCGCGCATCCCGGCCGACTCCAGCTGGAACAGGCCGATGGTGTCGCCCCGCCGCAGCAGTTCAAAGGTCAGGGCGTCGTCGTAGGGGATCTTTTCGATGTCGATCTTAACGTCCTTGGCGGCCAGCATCTCCAGGGTCTGCTCGATCACGGTCAGGTTGCGGAGGCCCAGAAAATCCATTTTCAGCAGGCCGCATTTCTCCAGCCAGCCCATGTCGAACTGGGTGGAGATGTCTCCGGTCTTGGGGCTCTTGAACAGGGGCAGGTAGTCGGTCAGCCTGCCGGGGGTGATCACCACACCGGCGGCGTGGGTGGAGGCGTTGCGGATCCGGCCCTCCACCGCCTGGGCCACCTCTATCACTTCCACGAACCGGGGATCGGATTTTATCAGTTTCACCAGGTCGGGGGTGGTCTTCAGCGACTCGGCGATGGTCTTGCCGAAGGGGATCAGCTTGGCCAGCCGGTCGGCCTCGCTGTAGGCCAGCTTGTAGGCCCGGGCCACGTCCCGGATGGCCGCCTTGGCCTGCATGGTGCCGAAGGTGATGATCTGGCAGACGCTGTCCTTGCCGTATTTCTCGATCACGTAGTCTATCATCCGGTCCCGCTTGTTGTCGCCGAAGTCGATGTCGATGTCGGGCATGCTGATCCGCTCGGGGTTCAGGAAACGCTCGAACAGCAGGT
>JAUSBL010000084.1 GCA_030658975.1 Candidatus Latescibacterota bacterium | reverse complement strand
TCCTGGAACATCTTGTAGGACTCGCCCTTGTACTCGACCAGGGGGTCGCGCTGGCCGTAGGAGCGCAGCCCGATGCCGCTGCGCAGCATCACGAGCTGGTTGAGGTGGTCCTTCCAGTGCTCGTCGATGACCTGCAGCTTGACGTAGCGCTCGAGCTGGCGGGTGACCTCGGGCGTCAGGCGCAGCTCCTTGTCGGCGTAGCGGGCCAGGGCCGCCTCGAGCATGTCCTCGCCCAGCGCCGTGTGCCCGACGGTCAGGCGGTCCTCGCGCGGCACCGGCAGCGGCGTCAGGAAGAGCGACTGGAACTCGCGCTCCAGCTCGTCGAAATTCCAGTCGTCGTTGGCGCGCTCGGGGTCGGTGTGTTCCGCCAGCAGGGCCTCGACCACCGCGGCGATGTCGTCGCGCATGATCTCGGAGATGTCCTCGCCCAGCAGGATCTCGCGCCGCAGCGAGTAGATGACCTCGCGCTGCTTGTTGACGACGTCGTCGTACTCGATCAGGTGCTTGCGGATGCCGAAGTTGTGGCCCTCGACGCGCTGCGCGGCCTTCTCGATGGCGCGGGTGACCATCGGGTGGGTGATGACCTCGCCTTCCTTCAGGCCGATCCGGTCCATGATCTTGATGAGCTGGTCGGAGTTGAACAGCCGCATCAGGTCGTCCTCGAGGGACAGGTAGAAGATGGAGGCGCCGGGATCGCCCTGGCGGCCGGCGCGGCCGCGCAGCTGGCGGTCGATGCGGCGGCTCTCGTGCCGTTCGGTGCCGATGATGTGCAGGCCGGCGGGCTCGTCGGCGACGGTCGCCGTGGTCTTGTCGAAGGGCGCGCCGGGGGGCAGCTGCATCAGGTCGCGCAGGTCGATCTTGATGTCGGTGCCGCGGCCGGCCATGTTCGTGGCGATGGTCACCGCGCCGCGGCGGCCGGCCTCGGCCACGATCTCGGCCTCGCTCTTGTGATGCTTCGCGTTCAGGACGTTGTGGTTGATGCCGCGGCGCTTCAACAGCCGGCTCAAAAACTCGCTGACCTCGACGGTGGTGGTGCCGACCAGCACCGGCAGCCCGGCCTCGTGCAGGCGCGCGACCTCGTCGACGATGGCGTTGAACTTCTCCTTCTTGGTGCGGAAGATGATGTCTTCCTGGTCGACGCGCCGCACCGGCTCGTTGGTGGGGATCTCCACCACTTCCAGCTTGTAGATCTGGCCGAACTCGGCCTCCTCGGTAACCGCGGTGCCGGTCATGCCGGCGAGCTTCTCGTACATGCGGAAGAAGTTCTGCAGCGTGACGGTGGCCAGGGTCTGGGTCTCCTTCTCGACCTTGACCCCCTCCTTGGCCTCCAGGGCCTGGTGCAGGCCCTCGCTGAAGCGGCGGCCCGGCATCAGGCGGCCGGTGAACTCGTCGACGATCTGGATCTTGCCCTCCATGACGACGTACTCGTCGTCCTTCTCGTAGAGGGTGTAGGCGCGCAGCAGCTGGTCGACGTTGCTGATCTGCTCGTTCTTGACGGCGTAGGCACGCTCCACCTCGGCGATGCGGGCGGCCTTGGCGTCGCGCTCGAGTTCCTCGTCCTGCTGGATCTCGCCGACGCGCAGGGCGAGGTCGGGCAGCACGAAGAAGTCCGGCTCGTCCTCGGACAGCACGACGCGGCCCTTCTCGGTCAGGTCAACGCCGTGGTGCTTCTCCTCGACCACGTAGTAGAGCGGCTCGTCCGCCTCCCACATGGCCTTGTCGCGCATGTAGCTTTCCTCGGTGCGGCGGACGGCGTCGAGCACGCCGGGCAGCTGGGCCAGCCGGCGGAAGCGCTTGTTCTTGGGCGCGCCGCGCGAGATGCGCAGCAGCAGCACTCCGGTGTCCTGGTCCACGACGACGGGGTCGCCGTCCTCGTTGACGTCGCGCAGGATGCGTTCGGCCTCGCCGAGCCAGTCGTTGATCAGGCGGTTCTGGCGGCGGAAGAGCTTCTCGACCCGGGGCTGCAGCTCCTCGAAGCGGTGGGTCGACTTGTCGACGGCCCCGGAGATGATCAGAGGCGTGCGCGCCTCGTCGATCAGGACGGAGTCGACCTCGTCGACGATGCCGAAGTGGAAACCGCGCTGGACGAGGTGCTCCCGGCGCACGGACATGTTGTCGCGCAGGTAGTCGAAGCCGAACTCGTTGTTCGTGCCGTAGGTGACGTCGCAGTTGTAGGCCTCGCGGCGCTCGTCGGGCGTCATGTTGTTGATGATGAAGCCGATGCGCAGGCCCAGGAAGCGCAGCACGCCGCCCATCCACTCGGCGTCGCGGCGGGCCAGGTAGTCGTTGACCGTCACGAGGTGGGCGCCCTTGCCGGGCAGGGCGTTCAGGTACAGGGGCATCACAGCGACGAGGGTCTTGCCCTCGCCGGTGGCCATCTCGGCGATCTTGCCCTGGTGCAGCACGATCGCGCCGACGATCTGGACGTCGTAGGGCACCATGTCCCAGGCCACCTGGCGTTCCCAGACCGGCCAGGTCTCCCGGCGCTCGGCCAGCCGCCGGCAGGCCTCCCAGACCAGGCCGTAGGCCTCGGGCAGCAGGTCGTCGAGGCTCTCGCCGTCGGCGTGGCGGCGGCGGAATTCCTCGGTCTTGGCGCGCAGGGCGTCGTCGTCCAGTTCGGCGAAGGGGGCGCGGGCCCGCTTCACTTCCTCGAGTAACGGCTGCAGGCGCTTGAAATCGCGCTGCGACTTCTTGCCGAACAGCTTCTGCATCATCGACGTAATCATCGCGGGTCTTTCTTTCGGTTCGGGGCGCCGGTCGGCGTATTCTTGTTTGTTCAGCGCAACCAGGTGTGGCAGAACTGGATCACCGCCGCCGAAGCCAGCGGGATCGTCAGGTTGTCCCAGCGGCCCGGCGTCCAGCGCTCCATCGCCGCGGCGACGACGCCCGTCGCCAGGGCGAAAGCGGGCTCGCCGCGCAGCACCAGGGCCGTCACGAGGGTCGAGGCCGCGAAGCAGGCGAAGGTCCCGACCCAGGTCTTGCCGCGGCGCCGGATCACCACGGGGGCACGCGTGCCGTCGTCGCGCTCGAGACCGAGCTGTCGCCGGCGGAACGAGACCGCCTGCCCTACCACCGCCGCGGCCGAATCGCCCCAGGCCAGGCAGAGGATGCCGGCGGCGGCCGGAGCCGGCGGGAACAGGAACGAGGCCAGCGTCGCGCCGATCATCATCACCGAGGCGCCGGACAGGTCGTGGCGCTCGTCGCGGCGGAAGATCAGCGGGAATTTCCGGTAGAACCAGAGGGCCCAGCGCTTCATCCGCAACCGGAAGAGGTCCACGGCCATCACGAACAGGGTCGCCGCCGCCAGGCCGGCGGTGGTCCAGGGATCGGGCACCGACAGGACCCAGACGGCCAGCAGCGTCGAGCTGACGTGGATGGCCTTGCGGCCCCATTCGACGCTCTCGCTCCAGGTCCGCGAAGGTGGCGGATTCTGCAACTCTTTGTCGCGTATGGTCATAGGGGCGCGCCGGTCATGGGTCAGTCCAGGACGACACCGGCACCGAGCGCGCCGGCAGCACCGTTAAGTATCCAGTCGTAGACCTCCCGGTCAATTAAAACCTTCTCCACGTACTGGCGCGTCTCAACATAGCCGATCCATTCCAGGAACGCCTTCCGGCTCGAACGGCGCCCCAACTGGCCCGACCAGCGCCCCACCGCGGCCGGCCCGGCGTTGTAGGCGGCCAGGGTCCGGTACGGGTCGCCGCGGTACCGGCGCGCGTTCTCGCTGAGCAGGCCCCGCCCCTTCTGCAGGGACGTCACGCAGCTGCGCCAGTCGACTTCGCCGTCGCGGCGGGCGCCGTCGCGGTAGTGGAACGGCATGATCTGCATGTAGCCCAGGGCGCCGGCGTGGGACCTCACCGCGGGGTCGAACAGGGACTCGTTGCGCGCCACCGCCAGGGCGAGCCGGGGTTCGGCGCCACCGGCGAGCTGGTCGGTCACCGCAGCGAGCGACGGCACCGGGAAGACCAGCAGCAGGCGTTCGTCCTCGCTCAGCATGCCGCGGGGCGTCCGCGTGCCGGCGGCCATGCGGCCCCGGTCGTCGCCGGCCAGCAGGGCCGCGCCGTAGAGGGCATGCCGCACGAGATCGTCGGCGTGGGTCTCCACCAGGCCGGGCACGGGCGAGGGCTCGCTGGGCGGCAGGACGGGGGTCGCCGCCGCCGCCGACGACGTCAGCAGCCATAGCCCGACGCTCTCCCCGCAGCCGGCCGCCGCCAGGGCCGTGCCGCAGGCGGCCGCCGCGCCACGGCGCTGGATCGAGAGGCGATCCGCCGTCAGGACGGTGGCGAGCAGGGAATCGTAGACGGCCGCCGCGGCGTCCCCGACGCGGGCCTGCGCCAGCGTTCGGCCTTGCCGGGCCCACACGCGCCAGACGGCCGCCTCGACGCCGCGGGCTCGCGCCGGGAAATCCGACTGGCCCCGGTCGACGAGGTCCGGCGCGTCCCCGCGCCTCACCTTCGCGCGGGCGGCCGCGACGCGCGGCCCTTCCGACGCGCTCGCGGCCGGCGGGGTCCAGAGAGCGTTCAGCTCGGCCCGGATGTCGGGCCGGCCTTGCTGGTCCGCCAGCGAGCGGGCGCGATCGATCTCGGCGCGCACGCGGTTGAGGACCCCGGCCTGCCCCGACCTCTCGGCCAGCAGCAGGGCCGTGCGGAAATCGGCCAGGGCCGCGCCCCAGAGTCCTTCCCCGGCCCGGCGGTCGCCGGCGCGCCGCAACAGGCCGGCGCGGTTGGCGGGGGCCAGACCCGGCAGGGAAGCCAGCTCTTCCGCCGCCTCGGCCGAGGAGCCGGCCAGGCGCAGGCGGCCCTGGAGCCACCAGTCCTGCAGCTCGTGATCGGACGGCGGTGTTGGATGGGCCTGGAAGTGCTGCCGCAATTCGGAACCCGACAGCAGCCGCGCGCCCAGCCCGGCTTTGACCTCGGCGGGCACGGCCAGGCTTTCGAGCTGGTTCGCCGCCAGCGCGTCGTCCCCGGCCGCCACCAGCCAGCGCGCCCAGCGCGCGGGCTGCGAGGGCAACGTCAAGGGGTCGAGACCGGTCGCGGCGGCGCGGGCACGCCAGAGATCCCAGCCGGCGTCGCGGTCGCAGGCGTGCAGATCCAGCAATTCATCCCAGGGACCGGCATCGCCGGGCGCGGCGGCCAGGGCTCGTTGGCGCAGGCTCCAGATCAGGCGCGACTCGTCGTCCAGCCCGTCCAGCGCCAGGACCTCCTGGGTGGCGGCGAGCGCGGCCGAAGTGTCGCCTCGATCCAGGGCGTGGAAGACCGCGAGACTCCGCTGCTCGTAGCCCAACCAATCCAGGCTCGTCGCTCCCCGTGCGGACGGCTCGATGCCGAGACTGGCTTCCCGCCAGACGGCGGCCAGTTCGTCCCACCAGCGATCGGCCCGCGCGGTGTCGCCCCCGCTGATCGCCAGGAAGTAGGGCCAGGACGGGAGACGGGCGCGCTCCCCGTCGGCCAGGCCGAACAGCCGGTCCCAGGCCACGCTCCACTGCGGGGACCAGGCGGGGTGCGCGAAGAGATTCCCGGCCCAACCCTCCGGGGTGAAGGCGTGAGGGCCGGTCGGCAGATCGCCGACGCGGAAGTCCTCCAGGCAGGGATCCACCAGCAGGGCGGCGTCGGCGGCCGTGACGACCGCGACCAACAACAACACTGTCGTGAGCAGGCGCTTCATCGCAGCAGGGTCGCCTTTCGGGTCATGACCGCAGCCTCGTGTTCCAGCCGAACGATATAGACGCCGGCGGCCAACCGCCGCCCCCGATCGTCGCGGCCGTCCCACGCAACGAGGTAATCCCCCGCCGTCAGGGACCAGGTCCGGACCCGGCGGCCGCGCAGGTCGTGGATCGCCAGGCGGGCCGTGCCTGCAGGCAGGGATACCGGCAGCCGGATCAACTCACAGCCGGGATTGGGCGCCGGCGCGCCCAGCACGGCGGCGTGGCGCGCGGCCGGGTCGAAGTAGGCGGCGGGAGTGGCCACGTCCCCGACCGTCACGCGGAGCCGCGCCCGCACCAGGGCGCGGGTGGCCGCGAGTCCTCCGGGCACCGTCATCTCTTGCGCCGGGACGAAATACAAGCCGGCTCCCGGCCCCGCGGGTGGCGTCCCCTCCCAGGCCGTGTCCCAGTTCTCACCCCGGTCGCGGCTGTACTCGACGGTGAGCGAGGTCGGCGTCTCCCAGGCCCAGGTCACCATGAGTCCGTCGTACTCAGCGTCCCAGACGGCGCGGCAGGGACGCCCGGCGTCCCCGGCCGGAACCAGCGCGAGGTCGGCGATCAGCCAGCCGCGCCCGCGCCAGAGCGGATCGCTCGCGAAGCGCAGGCGCAGACGCCCGGCGTCGGCCAGGGCGTCGGGCAGGGGCACCACGTCGGCCCGCCACAGCGGTCTGTCGCCGGCGAGCAGCGTGCCGGGGCCGATGAAGGCCGGGCGGCCGAACAGGGGATTGTCGACGTCCCTGCCGATGGCGCCGGGATAGCCGCCGGCCGGCTCCAGAGCGATGATCGTGCCGTCGGGCGCCAGGGCTTCCAGCACCGCGCCGTCGGCGCCCAGACCGGGACTCCAGAGTTGGGCGTCCAGTGCGTGGATGATGCGCAGGGCGCGGCCAGCGCCGCGCCAGGGCGGGCTGACCAGGATGGCCTCGTCACCGTTCTGATAGGACACCTCGGGCCAGAGCGCCGGGGAGGTGGCCCCGGCGTCCGTGCAGGCCAGCACGGGCGTGGGCAGGCCCCCACCCCAGAGGTGCCAGCTCGTGCCGCCGTCGGCCAGCACTTCCCAGCCGTCGGGCCAGTTCGTGGTCGAGAAGGGCAGGTCGGCCTCCCGCCACAGCCACTGCCGGGATTCGGAGCCCAGGACCACGCCGTCGCGCCTGAGTTCCGTCAAAAAGGTCGTCGCGGCGCCGGCCGGCGGCAGGCCGGCGGGCAGCCAGCGGATGGGCGGCTCAGGGCGCCACTCCCCGGGCGCGGTCTCGATCAGCTCGCGCACGACGGCGCCCGTTCCCGGGGCGAACTCCCCCCACGGCGAGGCGCCGCCGGCGATCGAGAGCGTGATCGCGATGGGTGCCGTCGCCAGGTCGGGATCGCGGACCAGCAGCTCGACGAGCGTGTCCCCGGGCGCCGGCACCAGGCGCAGTTCGAGCGTGAGCCGGTGCCCGGCCGTCGACCAGTCGACCGACAACTCGTCCCGGTCCTGGTCGTCCCGGTCCTGGGTCAGGGTGCAGGTCACGCCGCTCGGCCCCAGATACCCCCGGCTCGACGGCGTGGTCGTCGCGTCCCAGAGCACGGGACCGGATGCGCCGGTGAACGCGTCGTCGGCGTCGCCGGCGAACAGACCGGCCGCCACATCCTGGTCGCCGTCGGCTTCCACGAGCCGGACCCGCAGATGCCGCGTGCCCAGCGCCGACTGCGCGTCGTCGGGCACGTCGCCGTCGACGTGGTAGACGACCAGGCGCGGCTCCGGCAGCGCCGGGTCCCAGGGCGGAGTGCCGCCGCGCCGCTCCAGCAGGAACCACTGCCCGGGATTGAGCGGTCCGGCGGGCAGGCGCCAGACTTCGCCGGCCTGCAGGACCTCCGGGCCGGGACCGGGACCGATCAGGACACGCTCGTCGCGCCAGCCCAGCTGCAGGGCGCTCTCGGCATCCGGCAGCGCCGGCGCTTCGTCATGTTCACCGCCGCGGGCGCCGGCCGCCATCAGGCTGAAGACGCCGAGACCGCCGCGCGCCGTGGCCTCGCCCGTGCCCGGCAGGAAGACATCGTAGCGATCGTCCAGGCCGAAGAGGTGAGCCGTCTCGTGGGCCCAGATGCCCAGTCCGCTGTGCAGGCTGGCCACGGCGTAGCTCCGTGCGGCCGTCCCCGACTGCACGACCGGCTCTTCGAGGAAGTACTGCAACGGGACGACCAGGCCCGCGGGGTCGCCCTCCCAGCCCGACTCGGCGTGCAGGATGAGCACGCCGTCGACCTCGCCGTCGTCGTCGGGGCTGCCCGACAGCCCGTCGGCGCCGTCGCGGTCGGCCGCCGCGAACGGTACGCCCGTCTCGGCAGCCAACCAAAGTGACTGCTGAGCCAGGGCGCGCGTGTTGGCGAAACCCTGCAGATCGAGATCCGAATAGTCGCGCGGCGCGCCGGGCAGGTGCACCAGCGGCGCCAGCACCACGCGCAGTTCCAGGCGGCCCCGCGACGCCTCGGCGAAGTATCCGGCCAGCGAGCCGCGTCCCTCCAGCAGGCGCGGCGCGAGGTCGCGGGCGGCTTCCCAGGCGACGGGCAGCCGCTCGCCGGCGAAATCCACCGGAATGACCAGCAGCCCGAACTCCGCCGTCGCGCTCTTGTCCAGGGCGCGGGCCTTCAGCGCGGCGCGGCGCCCCTCGCGCCAGCGCGACAGGTCGGGATCGTCGGGGCGGCGGGGATCCGCAGCCGGCGTCGCGAAGGACGCGGCCGCCCCCCAGAGGGCGGCCGCGGCGAAGAAGAGCAGGCAGATGCGCAGGCGCGTGTTCATCGCGTTGCGTCGGACCTCATTCCCACTCGATGGTGCTGGGCGGCTTGCTGCTGATGTCGTAGACGACGCGGTTGATGCCGTGCACCTCGTTGATGATGCGGTTGCTGACGCGCGCCAGGACGTCGTCGGGGATGCGGGCCCAGTCGGCGGTCATGCCGTCCAGGCTGGTCACCGCCCGCAGGGCCACGACCGCCTCGTAGGTGCGCTGGTCGCCCATCACGCCGACGGTGCGCACCGGCAGCAGCACGGCGCCCGCCTGCCAGATGCGCTCGTACTGCCCGCTGTCGCGCAGTTCCTGGATGAAGATATGGTCGGCGCGCTGCAGCAGCTCGATCTTTTCCGGCGACACCTCGCCGAGGATGCGCACGCCCAGCCCCGGGCCGGGGAACGGGTGGCGCATCAGCAGGCTCCCGGGAATGCCCAGGCTGCGCCCCACGGCCCGCACCTCGTCCTTGAACAGGTCGCGCAGCGGTTCGACCAGCTCGAAGCCCAGTTCGGCGGGCAGGCCGCCCACGTTGTGGTGCGACTTGATGACGTGGCTCGGCCCGTTGATCGAGACCGACTCGATGCGGTCCGGATAGAGCGTGCCCTGCGCCAGGAACGCCACCTCCCCGAGGTCCCGGGTCGCCTCCTTGAAGACGTCGATGAACGTCCCGCCGATGATCTTGCGCTTGCGCTCCGGCTCCTCGACGCCGCGCAGGGCGGACAGGAAGCGGTTGCGCGCGTCGATGCGCCGCACGGGCCGGTGCAGGAAGGCGTTGAGGTTGCGCTCGACCTCGTCGGCCTCCCCCAGCCGCAGCAGGCCGTTGTCCACGAAGACGGTGTGCAGGCGCTCCCCGATGGCGTGGTCGATCAGCGAGGCCACGACCGTGGAGTCGACGCCGCCCGAAACCCCGCACAGCACCTGGCCGCCGCCGACGCGTTCGCGGATCTCCGCGACCGACTCGGCCACGAAGTGGGCGGCCGACCAGTCGCCCTCGATGCCGCAGACGCCGCGGGCGAAGTTGCGCAGCAGGGTGAGCCCGTGCTCGGTGTGCACGACTTCGGGATGGAACTGCACGGCGTAGATGCGGCGGTCGGGGTCGCCCGCCGCGGCGTAGGGGATCGACTGCGACCGCGCCAGGGCGACGAAGCCCGCAGGCAGGCGGGCGACGCGGTCCCCGTGGCTCATCCAGACCGGCTGCGCGTCCGGCGTGCCCTCGAACAGGGGGTCCCGTGCGAGCCGCTCGATCTGCGCGGGCCCGTATTCCCGCTTGTCGGATGCCTCGATCGCGCCGCCGAGGCGGCGGCAGAGCAGCTGCATGCCGTAGCAGATGCCGAGCAGGGGCTTGCCGGCCGCCAGCAGCTCGGCGTCGAGGTCCGGCGCGCCCGGGTCGTCGACCGACGAGGGGCCGCCGGACAGCACGATGCCGCGCACGTCGTCGCGGCCGAGCAGCTCGCGCGCCCGCGAGAACGGCGTGATCTCGCTGAACACGCCGAGCTCGCGCAGGCGGCGCGCGATGAGCTGGGTGTACTGGGATCCGTAGTCCAGGACCGCCACCTGGGGCTGGTCGCGGTGGCCGCTGGCGTGGGTCATGGTCCTCCTGCTGCGCGCCTGCCGGCGCGCTCCTCGCGCCTCGCGGCGAACGGCGTTCAGTGCCGGAAGTGGCGACGGTCCGTGTGCATCAGGGTCACGCCCAGCCGATCGGCGGCCGCGATCACCTCGGCGTCGCGGATCGAGCCGGCGGGCGCCACCACCGCGCGCACGCCGGCCGCGTGCAGCTGCTCGATGCCGTCGGGGAACGGGAAGAAGGCGTCCGAGGCGCAGGCGCAGCCCATCAGGTCGAGGTTCTGGTCCGCCGCCTTGTGGACGGCCAGCCGCGCGCTGTCGACGCGGCTCATCTGACCGGCGCCGACGCCGAGCGTGCCGGCGGCGTCGCCCAGCACGACGGCGTTGCTCTTGACGTGCTTGCAGATCCGCCACAGCAGGTCCAGGGCGCCGGCGGTGGCCGCGTCGGGCGCGGGGCCGGCGACGTGACGCCAGGTCTCCAGTTCCGGGAAGCCCTCGTCCTCGTCCTGGTGCAGCTGCACGTCGCCGAAGATGCGCACCTGGCCCCAGGTCGCCGCGCGGAACGCCTCGCGCTCCAGCGTGAGCAGCCGCAGGTTCTTCTTGCGGCCGAGCAGTTCCTCGGCTTCCGGGGCGAAGGACGGAGCCACGATCACTTCGCAGAAACGCGCGTGCAGATCCGCGGCCGCCGCAGCGTCGACTTCGCCGGTGAAGACGTACACGCCGCCGAACGCGGCGTCGGGATCGCCGAGCAGGGCGCGCGCGAGGGCCGCCGCCGCCGTCGGGCCGAGGCCGACCCCGCAGGGATTGGTGTGCTTGATCGCGGCGCAGGCGACGCCGCCGCCGACCTCGAGGTCGTCGACGAGCTTCACGGCGGCGATGACGTCCACGAGGTTGTTGAAGGACAATTCCTTCCCGCTGAGCTGGGTCAGGCCCATCCCCGCCAGCGGGTCGTCGGCGTCCTCGCCGGGCAGCATCAGTTCGGCCTTCTGGTGGGGGTTCTCGCCGTAGCGCAGTTCGACGCCGAGGATCTGCTCGTGCTCATGCCCGTGATCATGGTCGTGGTCGGGGTCGTCGCAGCAGGCGTGACCGCCCGCGAACCAGTCCGCGATCGCGGCGTCGTAGTCCGCCGTGACGGCGAAGGCCGCCGCCGCCATGTTGCGCCGGAACTCGTGGTCGGGGAAACCGTCGGCGCCGGCGAGGGCCTCGAGGAAGTCGTCGTAGAACGCCGGGTCCGGCAGCACGCAGACGCGGGCGTGGTTCTTGGCCGCGGCGCGCAGCAGGGACGGCCCGCCGACGTCGATCTTCTCGATGACGTCCGCTTCGCCCGCGCCGGAACCCGCCGTGGCGGCGAAGTCGTAGAGGTTGACCACGACCACGTCGAAGGGCAGCACGCCCAGACCGGCGGCCTGCGCCAGCGCGGCCTCGTCCGGTCCCAGGATCCCGCCGAAGACCAGGGGGTGCAGGGTCTTGATCCGGCCGTCGAAAATCTCCGGGAAGCCCGTCAGTTCCCCCACCTCGCGCACGTCCAGACCCTCGAGGCGCAGGGCGGCCGCGGTGCCGCCGCTGGCGACCAGCTCGTAGCCGCGGCCGTGCAGGGCGCGCGCGAGCTCGCCGAGGCGCGTCTTGTCGGTCACGCTCAGCAGGGCGCGGCGGCGGCGGTTCAGACCAGGGCCTGGTGCCATCTGCGGGCCTCCTCGACGAACAGGATGTTCAGGACGTCCTGGTAGCGGCGGGCCGTCCGCTCGAGGATCTCCGCCGGCAGGCGGGGCGGCGGCGGCTCGTGGTTCCAGTCCAGGGTGTCCAGGTGATTGCGCAGGATCTGCTTGTCCCAGCTCGGCGGCTCCTCGCCCGGGCGGTGATCGGCCGCGGGCCAGAAGCGGCTGGAGTCGGGCGTGAGCACCTCGTCGATGAGGGTCAGTTCGCCGTCGACCAGACCGAACTCGAACTTCGTGTCGGCGATCAGCACGCCGCCGGCGCGCGCGTAGGCGGCGGCGCGGCGGTAGAGGTCCAGCGTGACGTCGCGCAGGCGCAGCGCGTCCGGCTCGCCGACCAGGGCGCAGACGCCCGCGAAGTCGATGTTCTCGTCGTGGCCCTGCTCGGCCTTGGTCGAGGGGGTGAAGATGGGCGCCGGCAGGGGCGAGGACTTCTGCAGTCCGGGCGGCAGGGAGTGACCGCAGACGGTGCCGTCCTGCTGGTAGGAACGCCAGCCGGAGCCCGCGAGGTACCCGCGCGCGATGCATTCCACGGGGAAGGGCACGGCCTTGCGCACCAGCATCGAACGGCCCGCGAGCACATCCCGGTGATCCCGGAAGGGGGCCGGGAACAGTTCGGGCTCGGCCGTCACCAGATGATTGGGAACTTCCTTGAAGAAATCCATCCAGGCCATTGTCATCACTGACAATACAACCCCACGCCCGGGGACGATCTGATCCATGACGACATCGTAGGCGGAGATGCGGTCGGTCGCGACGATGAACAGTTCGCGGCCGAGATCGAAGATCTCGCGCACCTTACCCTGGCGATCTGGCTTCAGGCCGAGATCGACCGTGCTGCGCAGGCTGGACATGGGTCTCCCCGTTCGGTTGGGCGGTGGCGGGCGGGCGATCCGTATGTGCCGGCGGTGCGACGCGCGCATGGTACGCAGGCCCTATGCCGGTGTCAAGCCGTGCCGCCGGCGCCGCGTGACGCGCAGTGCGGACCTCGGGCGGCGCCGAACCGCGCCAGCGCAGCAGCACGGATCCGCTCAGATCGGTGCGCAGGATCGGCAGCGTGTCGTCGCGGGACAGGAAGGGACCGTGGCTGGGATGTTTGTGCGAATTCTCGATCCCGCAGCTGATCAGGACCAGACGCGGCGGGAAGGTCGCCAGCAGTGCGGCGCCGCTGGAGGTGCGGCTGCCGTGGTGGCCGGCCTTGAGCACATCGATCTCCGCCGCCGGCCCAAAGCCGCCGCCGGCCAGCATGAGGGATTCTCCCGCCACCTCGAGGTCGCCCGTCCAGAGCCCCACGATCGCTCCCTCCCGGCGCAGGGCGAGCACGACGGAGCGGTCGTTCTCGTCGGCGGCGGCCCCGCCGTCCGCGACGGCGGCCAGGCAGAGCAGGTCCCAGCCGCCGCCGGCGTGGACGACGTCGCCCGGCGCCGGGCAGGCGCCGCCGGGCTCACCCGGCGGAACGGCGGCTTCGCCGCCCACGACCCACGCGGCGACGTCCTGACCCTCGGCCACACTCGCGGCGCCGCCGTCGTGGTCGTCGTGCCCGTGGGTCAGCACCACCGTCGACAGGCGGCGCAATCCTTCGCGTCGCAGCCAGGGCTCCAGGGAACGCTCGAACTGCGAACCTCCCGGCCACGACGGGCCCGCGTCCACCAGCACGGCCGTGCGGTCCGGGAACACGAACACGGCGGCGTCTCCCTGCCCGACGTCGCCCTGAAGGACCGTCATGACACCGGACGGCGCCGTGCGGCCGATCCGGGTCAGACCGCCGGCGCAGAGCAGGACGAGGCCCGCCGCTGCGAGCCGCACCCAGGGCGGCGGTCGCGATCGCAGCGCCGCCGCGAGCGACAGGCTGCCCACCGCGAACAGCAGCATCGACCACGGCGACCAGCCGGGGAACCCGACCCGGCCGTCGCCGAGCGATCCCAGGCCGGCCGCCCCCGCCGCCAGCAACCGGATGAGCAGCCAGCCCAGGGCCGCCGCCGCCTGCGCCAGCCACGGCAGGGCCGAGGTCAGCAGGGCGGCGGCCACCGACCACACCGCGCCGGCGAACACCGGGACCGCGGCCAGATTCACCAGCGGCGACCAGGGGTGGATCCAGCCGAACGTGGCGGCGGTCTGCGGGAGCGTGGCCCAGGTGGCGCCGACGCTGACCAGCAGCGGACCCGCGATGACCTTCACGACGCGGGGCGCTCCCGGCAACCCGTCGGCCAGGCGCAGCGCGCCGACGATGCCGCCCGCGGCCAGGTAGCTCAACCGCACGCCGGGGTCTCCCAGGCAATCCGGCTGCCAGAGGACGGCCAGCCAGAGCAGCAGTCCCAGGGAGCGCAGGGCGTCGTGTTCGCGGCCGGCGGCGACGCCGCCGACGGCCAGCAAGCCGAGCCCCGTCGCGCGCAGCGCGGAACCCGCCAGACCGGTCAGCACGGCGTACAGCGGCAACAGCAGGCCGAGCCAGAGGCCGCGCCCCAGCGGCCCGCTCGCGAAGGGACGCAGCAGCAGCAGCGCCAGAGCCGCCACCAAGCCGACATGGAGGCCCGAGACCGCAAACAGATGAGCCAGACCCAGACGGGCGAACGGATCGCGCAGGTCGCGCCCGCTGGGATCCCGCTCCCCCAGCAGGATCGATCCGAGCAGCACGGCCTCGCGCGGCGGCAACAGGTCGGCCAGCCGCCCCAGGATCGCCGAGCGGGCCGGCGACAGGACCAGCCGCGAGAGGGCGTCGAGCCCGCCGCCGCCCAGGCCGCCGACGAGCGTCGAGTCCGGCGTCGCGTCCAGGCGGCCGTGCCAGACGAGGCCGCGGGAACGGGCGTAGTCCGCCGGCGAGAAGCCGCCGAACATCGCCGGGCCGGGAGGCGCGGTGGTGGTCAGATGGCCGGCGAGGACCTGCCAAAGGCGGGGCGGCGCACCGTCGCCCCTGAGCATCACGCCTTCGCCTACGACAGGCGCCAGTGCAGCGTCGCCGCGCAGGCTGTCGCCGCGGGCCAGCAGGACGCCCGGCGCCGACCAGCCGGAAGACGTCCGGCTCGGCCAGCCCGTGATCCGCAGCGCCGCGCCGCCGTGGGCCTGAAGACGCCGGCTCGGCGACCAGGGCTCGACCGACTCTGCCTCGGGTCGCATCGACGCGGCGGCTCTGGCCCGGCCCGCGGCGGTCGCGGTCCAGAGCGTGGCCGCCGCCGCGAGGGGAACCGCCGCCGGGGACTTCCAGAATCCCGTCAGCAGTGGGGCCAGGGCGCCGCCGCGCTGCAGCCAGACCGAGGTCGCGCCCGCTGCACGCCAATCCGAGACCTGCAGAGGCGTCCGCCGGCCGAGATCGTCGCCGGTCAGCGCCAGGATCGCCCAGATCAGCAGGATGTGACGCCGCGCGACACGGTCCAGGGCGGCGCCGGCGCGGCTCAGGGAGCCTGGTAGCGAGGGAGGGACAAGGTGGGTTCGCCGTCGGGATTCCAGAGATGGCAACGGTTGCGGCCCCTCTGCTTCGAGAGGTAGAGCATCTCGTCGGCCCGGCGGTAGAGATCGTCGAGCGTCTCGCCGGCGCCGGGGAACACGGCGCCGCCGCAGGACACCGTCAGGCGGATCGGTTCGGCGGCCGCCGGATCGGCCAGCCGGAGGTTCGCGATGCGCACCTGCAACCGGGCCACGATCTCGACCACGGCCGCGGGCAGGGTGTCCGGCAGCACCAGCGCGAACTCCTCCCCGCCCACGCGGCAGACCAGATCGATGCGGCGCAGGCCCGCCAGCAGTTCCCGGGCCACGGCCTTCAGGACGCGGTCGCCGGCGGGATGGCCGTACTGGTCGTTGATGGCCTTGAAGTGATCGATGTCGGTCAGCAGGAGGGCCACCGTCGAGCCACGACGCCGGGCGCGGTCGAGTTCGAAGTCGAACTGCGTGTCGAAGAAGGCGCGGTTGCGGACACCGGTCAGCGGATCGGTGTGCACCAGCCGGTTCATCAGGGACCGCTGCTGCCAACCGTGGGTCACGAAGCGTGCGACCCGCCGACCCAGTCGCAGCATCTCACGGCGGTCCTGATCCGCGGGCGCCAGCACGTAGAGCAGACCGGCCTCGCGCGAAGGTTCGAGTTCGGCGTCGTCCAGATTGGGCGGCGTCAGGAAGGGAACGGCCAGGACACTGCCGGCTGTCCGCCCGCCCAGACGGGCTCGCAAGGGGGCCGGCAGTTCCCGCTCGTCAGCGATCCAGAAGGCCTCGCCGGGAACCCGGCTGGCCGCCCAAAAGGGACGATCCCCGGGACGACCAGCGAAGACGTTCTCGAGGTCCGCGTCGGGCTCCAGAGGCGGGAAGAGTTCCAGGCAGAGCGTGAGACCTGGCAGGTCGGGCTCGAGCATGACCAGGATGTCCCGCAGGACGCGGGGGATCCCGCCGCCGGCCTCGGTGGAGGCCTGCAACGCCTGGGCGCGTTCCATGGCTTGCATCAGCCGTTCGGGGGCGTTAAGGTCAGGATCGCCTGCCGCCTTGCCCGCCGGCTTGCCCGAGAAGGGCTCCGGGGCGGGGGCGGGATCGGTCATGGCGTGGACGGACGCGCGGGAGGATTCAGCCGGAACGGGCGTCTCCTGTGGATCGGCCGGATCGGCGAGAGCCTCAAGGTCGAACAGCGTCGCATGCCCGGGCCGGGCGTAGAGCAGCGGTCCCTGGCGCCCGCTGACCTGGACCTGGACGAGGTCCCCGCTTTCGATCAGGGCGACGACCAGGGCATGACCGGCGCGCCGCAGTTGGACGGGGTCGTCCCCGGCCAGGGCCGCCTCGACATCGCAATGGAGTCCGGCCGGCTCCAGGCACAGATTCAGGAGATTCCGCAGAACGGTGCGCACGGGTGTTCACCCTCTCCTGGATCGGTTCGGCGTGGCGATGGGAACTCGGACCCGCCCACCAGCGTTGCCATGAAGTCGGTCTGCGCAAAGTATGACATATAGTCGCGTTATTTGCAATCGCGGCATCATGTTTGCTGGTCCGGTCTCGGAAGATCCGGACACAACGCACGGAGGCAGCCTCTGATGACCCATCGTCTGATAATACTGGCCCTTCTCGCCGGGTTGGCCGTTCTCGGCAGTGGCTGCGCCTCCGCCCCTCCCCTGCAGGATGATTTCACCGACTTCCCCCTTCATGGCACCTCCGGATCCACCACCCTGGCGTCCCTGCCCGGCACCCGGGACCACACGGCCGAGGAGCAGGATTCAGGCGGGACCATCGCGGCTGAGGACTCCCTGATCGCCGCGGTCTACGACGAGATGCGCGGCCTGTCGCTGCCCGACTCGCTGATCCCGGTGACGGTTCCCGAGCGCAACGCGATCGAGCAGGACCTGCAGATCCTCGACCACGACCAGGTCCAGCGCTGGGTCGACCACTTCACCGGCCCCGGCCGCGGCTTCATGCAGACCTGGCTCACGCGGAAGGCCGCCTACGACTCCCTCATCTACGTGCGCCTCGACGAGGCGGGGCTGCCCCGGGAACTGATCTGGCTGGCCGCCATCGAGAGCGGGTTCAACCCCCGCGTGCGCTCCAGCGCCGGCGCCGTCGGCTGCTGGCAGTTCATGGCCGGCACGGCCCGCCACTTCAAACTCCACTGCGACTGGTGGGTCGACGAGCGCCACGACGTCGAGCTCGCCACCAGCGCCGCCGCCACGTACCTCACGCAGCTCTACCACATGTTCGGGGACTGGTCCCTGGTCATCGCGGCCTACAACACCGGCGAGGGCCGCATCGGGCGCGCCATCAAGGCGGCCGGCCACGACGACGTGCGCCGGCTGCGCATGCCCGAGCAGACGCGCAACCACGTCCTGAAATTCGCGGCGGCGCTGGAGGTCGGACGCGATCCCGCCGCCTACGGTTTCGACGTCCCGGCGGTGCCTGACCTGACTTTCGACACCGTGCCGGTCGAAGATGCGACCGACCTGTCGCTGATCGCGGAGTGCGCCGGCGTCGATCGCGATGTCGTGGCCGCGCTCAATCCCGGGCTGCTGCGCGGTGCGACCCCGCCCGAGCGCCCGGATTTCTGCGTGCGCGTGCCGACGGGCACCGGCGAGCGCTGTGCGCGCGAACTGGCCGCAGTCCCCCCGGAGAAGCGCCTCACCTGGCGCCGCCACACGGTCGGTCGCGGCGAGACCCTCAGCCACATCGCCGCGCAGTACGGCACCCGCGTGCGCGACATCGCCGAGCTCAACAAGATCCGCGACCCGTCGCGGATCCACCCCGGCGACAAGCTCCTGATCCCGATGCCGGGCGCCCGCGCGCCCCGCGATCCCGAGCGGAAGGTCGCCGCAGCCGCCGTGAAGGAAACGCCGACTGCCGTCGCCGCGACGACACCGACGGCCGCCCCGGCGGCGAAGACACCTGTCCGGGCCGGCGCCTACACGCCTCCGGACGGCTACGAGCGCGTCAGCTACCGCGTGAAGAGGGGCGACACGCTGTACGAGATCGCCCGCCGGCTCGGCGTCACCCTGAAGCACATCATCAGCGTCAATGGTCTGCGCGCCTCGAGCATCATCCACCCCGGGCAGCGCCTGCACGCGTACCGCCCGCCTCGCCTCTAGGGCGCGACGGGCGGCTCCGGCGTCGGCGCGGCGCGCCGACTAGAAGTGGGCGGTGATGCTGACCCGGTGGGTCTCCTCGTCGTTGCCGAGGGTGTCGCCCGCGTAGGCGTAGTCGACCGTCAGGGCCGCCAGCCGGAAGCCGGCGCCGGCCGTCAGATCCTCGGTGCCCCACCCCCCGCTGAACCCCCCGCGCAGGAAGACGCGCCGGTCGAGCCCCAGCTCGGCGCCGGTGTGGACGTTCGAGCTGAAGGCGCCCGACGCGTACTGGTCGGCGTCGCCGCGGTTGTCGAAGCGGGATTCCGCGCTCGCGGCCACGGTCAGCTCGGCGCGCCAGCGCGTCAACGGGAACCGGTAGGCCAGCGCCGGCACGACCGCCGGCGTGATGACCTCGGTCGTGCCCGCGTAGTCGCCGGGTCCCGACCAGGAGAGGAACGTCGTGGTGACGTCCTGGAGCTTCAGCCCGAAGTCCAGGTTCCGCCAGATCCCGCGGCGCAGCGCGCCGAGGTCGGCGCCCAGGCCCAGGCTCGAGTAGCCGGCCACGCTCTGGCGCACGAACTTCACCGTGCCGCCCAGCTGCCAGTCCCCGTGCCGTTCGGCATAGGAAGCGAACAGCGCCAGTTCGGAATCGCTGACGTAGCGGAACTGGTCGCGCAGGTTGAACAGGCCCGCGAGTTCCGTGTCCGACACTTCGCCGTCGCCGTCGGTGTCGAGCTGGTCCTGGAGGTGGGATGTGAGCTGGATGTCGTCAATGCCGAGCCGGATCGCCGAGATCGCGAAGCCCGCTTCCGTGCCGCCCAGCAGCGACCAGTCCACGGGGCGCGCGTAGGCCGCGTAGTCGCGGTCCACGAGGTCGCCGAACTGCTCCGCGTGCATGACCAGCAGGCCGCAGCTCTCCAGGCCGCTGAGGCCCGCGGGATTCCAGAAGGCCGCCGACGGGTCGTCGGCCACGGCCGTGAAGGCGCCACCCATGCCCAGGGCGCGGGCGCCGCCGCCGTCTTCCATGAAGGAACCGGCGTACTTGGCGGCCGAGGCTCCGGCCGGCGCAAGCAGCAGGGCCGCGGTGAGCGCCGCGGCGACGCGCGCGCAGCCCGGGGTTCCGGTTCGTCCGGCTCTTTGCATCATGTCCTCGCATCCCAGGGGTGGGTGACGACGGCGCCGTTGCCGCCGCGCTCTCGCTTCAAAATACCACATCCCGCCGCGGGCGGCCAACGCCCGTCTCGCGGCGGTTTCAGCTCAGTCCGTACTTGCGCAGCTTGCGGTACAGGGTCCGCTCGCTGATCCCCAGGCGCTCGGCGGCGCGCCGGCGGCGCCCGCCGGTGGAGCGCAGGGCCTGGTCGATGAGCGCGCGTTCCGCCGATTCCAGGTCCACGGGACCGGCCGGCTCGGTCATGAAACCGTGTTCGACCGGGATGGCCTCCACGTACGTGCCGTCCTGCGCGAGGGCCTCCCCCTGCGGGAAGCGCTCGGCGCCGCGCAGCAGGCCCTTGATCTCGTGCAGGTCCTGGCGCATCTCCATCAGCATGGCCGAAAGCAGTTCCAGGTCTAGTCCCGCGAAGGGCCGGGACAGCGGCACCGGCAGGCGGGAGGCCCGCGCCTTGCCGCCGGTCACGATGTCCTGGGGCAGGTCGGCCGCCTCGATCATCCCGTCGCGCTTGAATACCACCACGGAGCTGACGAGGTTCCCCAGCTCGCGCACGTTGCCGGGCCAGCTGTGGTTCAGCAGCATCTCCAGGGCGGGTCGCGAGATGCCGCGCACGTTGGTGCCGTGGCGGTCGTTCTCGTGGTCGAGGAAATGCTGGACCAGGACCGGGATGTCCTCCCGCCGCTCCCGCAGGGGCGGCGTCGGGATCACCACCACGCGCAGCCGGTAGTAGAGGTCCTGTCGGAAGCGCCCCTCCTCGACGTCGCGGGCGAGGTCGCGGTGGGTCGCCGCCACCAGACGGATGTCGCTGCGCTCCAGCCGCGAGCCGCCGACCGGCGTGAACTCGCCGGTCTCCAGCGCCCGCAGGAAGCGGGTCTGCATCGGCAGCGGCATCTCCGCCACCTCGTCCAGGAAGAGCGTGCCGCCGTCGGCGCGCCGGAACACGCCCTCGTGGCGGTTGACCGCGCCCGTGAAGGCGCCGCGCTCGTGCCCGAACAGCTCGCTCTCCAGCACGCCTTCGCTGAGCGAGCCGCAGTTCAGGGAGACGAAAGGGCCGGCCGCCCGCGGCGAATGGTCGTGGATGGCGCGGGCCACGAGTTCCTTGCCCGTGCCGCTCTCCCCGAGGATCAGGATGGTCACGTCCAGCGGCGCCGCCTGCGCGATCAGGGCGATCATCTGGTTGACGGCGCGCGAGCGGCCGACGATCCCGCTGCGATCGCGCACGTCGCGCAGGCGCAGCAGGCGCTCCACCTCCTGGCGCAGCGCGTCGCCGCTGGTGCTTTCGTCGAGTCGCCGCACGGCCCCGCGCCGCGGCTTGTCCTGCAGCCCTTCGAGCACCTCGGGGCCGCCCAGGACCAGCAGGTCCGCGTCGCTCTTGAAGGTCAGGAACTTCTCGACCACGTGGCGGGTGCGCGCGTAGTCGCGGGTGTCGAAAACCAGCATCGCGCCGCGACCGTCGGCGAACCGGGCCAGGGCTTCGGACGGGGAGTCGTGGACGAAGAGATCGACGCCGGGAAGGCGCCAATCGGCGGCGGTCTTGAACAGGGCCGGCCGGCGGCTCAGGATCACGACATCGTGGGGCACGTCCCTCCTCCTGCGGATCTGTCAGACCTGACAGTCACGTGCCCAGGATGCCATCAAGGGGTGATTTCTGCCACGGAATTCTGGCCGGACGTGCGTTCAGGCCTGCTTGTGGAGGAACTCGACGTCGATGGCGGCGGCCAGCCGAGCCAGGTCGTCCTGCTCGTGGGAGCGGTTCGCGTGGCGGCGCATCAGCTCTTCGAGCCGGTCGCCTGCGTCCTGGAGGCGGGCCAGCAGGGGATCGAGCCTGGGTGCGGCCGCCGGCGCCGCGGGCAGCGTTGCAGAGGCGCCGGGCATGGGGACGGGGCCGGGTGACACGACGGCCGCGGCCGGCTCCGGGATCGCCGCCGCCTGGCGGTAGGCGGCCACGCCGGCAGCGGGCGCCGCGGCCCGCGGCGCGGCCCCGGCCGGCTTCCCCGCCGGTTTTACGCTCCGGCGCGCGGGAGCCGCCTGTGCCGGATGCGACCCTCGACGGGCGTCGCGCCGCGCTCTCGCGGCGGAGCGCCAGCGCTGCCACTGCAGGTAGAAAGCCACGAACAGGGCCGTGCCCCCGGCGGCCAGCGCGACGGCCGCCGCCCAGGCCATCGTCTTGTCGGCGCCCTGCAGGAAGGCCAGGATCCCGTGTTCCACTGCGCGTCCTCCCCGCCATCAGGCGGTGGTGTCGATCCGTACGACGGGGGCCGTGTCCGGCGAGCCGTCCGACTCCGGGACGCCCGTCGCCGTTTCGGCGCCGTCCTGGTCCCGGTGTTCCCGGTGTTCCCGTTCGCCGTCGCGTCGGCGGTGCTCGGGATCCACGTTCGCTTTCTGGGCCTCGTCCGGCTGCTGGATCCGGTCGACCCGCTTCTCGTTCTTGAGCAGGTGCCCCGCGGCTGCGCTCTCGGTCTGGGCGAGCTGCTGGCTCTTCTGCAGGGCGCGGGCCACGTTGCTCATCTGGGAGATCGTGGTCTTGACCGAGAATCCGTCGCCCGACATGAGCCCTCCCCCGTCCTCAGGTGCGCAGCGGCACCTGCAGGTCCAGCAGCACGACCGCCAGTTTCAGCATCGGCGGCAGCGCCAGTCCGGCCATGATGTTGACCCGCTCGAGCAGGGCCTCGCGCGGAGACTCCTCCCGCGCCGACTCCTTGCGGCGCTGGGCCCGGCGCTCGCTGCCGAGGCGGTCGATCGACTTGCGTCCCTCGCCGCGCTGGATCTTGCCCCGCAGGCGCAGGATCGCCTTGGTGTGGATCTGGCAGACGCGCGACTCGGTGACGTCGAGGATCTCGCCGATCTCCTTGAGCGTGAGTTCCTCGTAGTAGTAGAGGACCAGGACCAGTTGTTCCTTCTCCGTCAGCTCTTCGAGGCTGCCGGCGATCAGACCGCGCATCTCCTCTTCCGAGACCACCGTCTCGATGTCGGGCGAGCGCGTGTCGGCGATGTAGTCGCCGAGGCAGTTGGACTGGTCGTCGTCCTCGGAGCTGTCCGCGTCGAGGGACACGATCGTGGCGACCGCCACCTCGTCCATCATCTGCTGCAGCTCGTCGCGGCTGACGCCGAGCTCGTTGGCGAGCTCCTCGTCGGTCGGCGTACGGTTGAGGCGGGACTCCAGGCCGTGGAGCGCCGTCTCCAGCTGGCGCGCCTTGCGCCGCAGGGAGCGGGGGAACCAGTCCTGGCTGCGCAGTTCGTCGAGGATCGCGCCGCGGATGCGCGGGATCGCGTAGGTCTCGAACTTGTTGCCCCGGCGGAAATCGTAGTTGTCGACGGCCTGGATCAGCCCGAGCAGCCCGGCCGACACCAGATCCTTCTGGTCGACGTAGTGGGGCAGGCCGATGGCCATGCGCCCCGCCACATATTTGACCACCCGCGCATAGAACTCCACCAGCGCGTGCCGCGCCTCCTGGTCGACCTTCCCGCTCAGGCGTTCCCAGAGTTCCAGATGCTCGATCCGCTCGATGGTGTCGGTCTGCTGCATGGAGTCCCTCGTTCTCTGGTGGAGGCGCGTCAGTGCGCCCGCTTTCCGGATCGATTTGCAGGAACCGTGCCCCCGCCCGGCATCGCGGCGGCGTCTAACCGGCCGTCGCCGGCTTCCCCTTCTTGGCCGCCTTCTCCGACTCGCGGCGTTTCTTCTCTTCCAGGCGCCGGAGCTCCTCGACCGCGCGGGCCTGCTCCTGGCGGGCCTTCTCGGCGCGCCGGCGCTGCCAGTCCTCGCGGACCCACTCGTCCTGGATACCGGTCTTGAACATCAGCGACAGCAGCGAGCCGACGGCGAAGAAGGCGAAGTAGGCCAGGGCCGCGCGCTTGCCGGCGGCCAGCGCCCCGTAGTCGCGCCAGATGTCGCAGATCAGCGAGGTCAGGGCCGCGCCCAGGGCCAGCACGTTGACGAACCTGTTCACGATGCGCCTCCGGCTTCGGCTGCGGCGGACCGGATCGCGACGGCGCCCTGCGCGCAGAGATCGGCCAGGCCGCCGGCGTCTGCGATCACCGGCATCTCGTCGGGCCAGGCTCCCGTCGAGCGCAGGGACACCGGGAAGGGCGAGGTCAACAGCACGTCCAGCAGGCGGCCCGGGCGCGTGCTGAGGTCGCCGCGCGTCAGCGCCAGCCAGTCGCAGTTCCAGGCGCGGCCGTTTTCCCACAGCCGCTCGCGGTCGCCCAGATCCAGGTCCAGCGGCAGCACCAGGTGGCGGTGCAGATCCGGGTTTTCGGCGACGAAGCGCCGCAGGGACTCGTCGCGCAGCGACTGGCCGTGCCAGCACGGCGTGTCGACGAGCACGGCGTCGTAACGGGGCAGCAGCGGCAGGCTGCGCGTGAACTGCGCCGCCTCGCGCAGCACGGCGGCGTCGTAGCCTCGTTCGGCGGCTTCCTCCTGCAGGCGCCGGACGTCGCCCTTGTGGCGCGGCGTCAGGGCCAGCACGAGCACCTTGCGGCCGGCCGCCTTCAGCGCCGCGGCGGCGCCCAGCACCAGGTCGGACTTGCCGGCGCCCGCGCCGCCGAGGAAGACGTGGACGCCGGCCAGATCCTGCCAGCGGCCCCCGGCGGCCTTCAGCTGCGCCTGCAGATGGGCGCGCGGATCGCGGGCTCCTTCCGCCTCGCGCAGCCGGCGCAGGTGGCGCACGGCCGCCGGCGAGGCCCCGGCCGCCAGCAGCGCCCGGTCCAGCGGATCCTGGGTGCGCGGCGACGCCGGCGCGGCGGCGGCCGCCGCCTCGGTCGCCAGGCCGGCCACGAGCTGCTCGATGCGCTGCACCTCGGCTTCCAGGTCGGCGACGCTGGCCGCGGGGCGGACGCGGCGCTCCAGTTCCGGGGCGCCGTCGGGCAGGGCCACGACGACTTCGATGTGGCGGCTGCGCCCCAGCCCCTTCGCGTCGCGGCGCTCGACGCCGCGCGTTTCGGCGATGCGGACGCCGTCACCGTAGAGGCGGCGGGCGTTCTGGAGGGCCTCCTGGAGCGTGCGGCCGGTCACCCGGCTCGTACCGTGCTCAGGCCTTGGCTGCGTGGACATGATGCACTCCCTGGGTCGAGACGATCCCCGCGGACTGGATGCTGGTGTTGGGCGTGACCTCGGTGTAGCCCATCACCGGCAGCGCCGGGAACGTCGGTTCGATCAACCGCTTCAGGAACAGCCGCATGGGCGTCGGCACCAGCAGGACCGGCGGCTTGCCGCGGCTGTAGACGGCCTGGAGCGTCTTCTCGAGCTTCTCGAGGAATGTCTGGGCGAACAGCGGTTCCAGGACCACGGCCCCGGCGCGCTCGGAGTCGCTCGCCGCCTGGGCCAGCACCACCTCGGTCTCCGGATGCAGCGAGACGACGTAGACGTGCCCGTCCGGTTCCACGTAGAGGCTGCTGATCGTGCGCCGCAGCGCTTCGCGCACCTTCTCGAGCAGGTGGTCGACGCCGCCGCCCGCGCCGACGTGGTTGGCCAGCGTCTCGAGGATCGTAACGATGTCCTTGACCGGGATGCGCTCGTGCAGCAGCCCGCGCAGGACGTTGTGCAGCGTGTTGACCGGCACCTTGTCCGGGATCAGGTCCTCGATCAGCGCGGGCGCGAATTCGCGCACGCTCTCGCACATGTCCTTGATGTCCTGGCGCGTCAGCAGCTCGTCGGCGTGGGCGCGGATCGTCTCGGAGAGGTGCGTGGCCAGCACCGCGGTCGGCTCGACGACGGTGTAGCCCTCCATCTCCGCCACTGTCTTGCGCGCCGGATCGATCCACAGGGCGGGCAGCTGGAAGGCCGGCTCGATGGTCGGCAGGCCCTCGATGGCCTCGCCGCCTCCGGTGCTCATCGCCAGCAGCCGGTCGGGGCGCAGTTCGGCCCGTGCCAGGGCGACGCCCTTGAGCTTGATCACGTACTCGTGAGCGCCGAGCTGGAGGTTGTCCCGCACGCGGATGGGGTGCACCAGCACGCCCAGCTCGCTGCCGATCTGGCGGCGGATGTTCGTGATCCGGTTCAGCAGGTCCCCGCCGCGCGCCTGGTCGACCAGCGACAGCAGGCCGTAGCCGAGCTCGAGTTCCATCGCGTCGGTCACGAACAGGTCGTGGCCCGGCCCACGGTCGGCCGGCGGCGCCGCCTCCTCGACCGCCATGGCTTCGTCGGCGGCGTCCTGGCGATCGATCGACTCGACCCGCGAGCTGAGCAGGCGCCCGACGATCCCGAACACCACGCCCAGACTCAGGAAGGGCAGGGTGGGCAGGCCGGGCACCAGGCCGAGCGCGATCAGGGCGCCGGACGCCAGGTAGATGGCCTTGGGCTGACGGAACAGCTGCATGGTCAGCGACTGGCCCAGGTTCATCGAACTGCTCTGGCGCGTGACCACCAGGCCGGCCGCGGTGGAGATCAGCAGGGCCGGGATCTGGCTGACGAGGCCGTCGCCGATGGTCAGGCGCGTGAACAGCCGCAGGCTCTCCCCGGCCGTCATCCCCATCTGCAGCATGCCGATGATGAAGCCGCCGACGACGTTGATCAGGGTGATGATGATCCCGGCGACCGCGTCGCCGCGCACGAACTTGCTGGCGCCGTCCATGGCGCCGAAGAACTCGGCTTCCGAGGCCACCTGGGCGCGGCGGCGGCGGGCCTCGCTCTCGTTGATCAGGCCGGTGTTCAGGTCGGCGTCGATGGCCATCTGCTTGCCGGGCATCGCATCCAGGGTGAAGCGGGCCGCCACCTCGGCGATGCGCCCGGAACCCTTGGTGATCACCACGAACTGGACGATGACCAGGATGGTGAAGACGATCACGCCGATGACGTAGTTGCCGCCGATGACGAAGTCGCCGAAGCTCGCGATCACCTTGCCGGCGCCGCCCTTGGACAGGATCAGGCGCGTCGAGGCGACGTTGAGCGCCAGGCGGTAGAGCGTCACGATCAGCAGCAGGGAGGGGAAGCTGGAAAACTGCAGGGGCTCCTTCAGGTACAGCGAGACCAGCAGGATCACCACCGCGAAGGCGATGTTGAAGGTGATCAGCAGGTCGAGCACCGCCGGGTTGACCGGCATGATCATCAGGCCGATGATCGCCAGGACCGCCAACGCGCTCAGCACGTTGCTGTTGGCCAGCAGCAGGTCGCGGTCGATGCCCTTGTTCACTTCCACTCAGCCTTCGGGCCTCAGGCCCGCTTCAAGCGGTAGACGTAGGCCAGCACCTCGGCGACGGCCTGGTACAGGTCGTCGGGGATGAACGCCCCGACTTTGACGAGCTTATGCAGGGCGCGTGCCAGCGGCTTGTTTTCGATGACCGGAACACGGTTCTCGCGGGCGATCCGCTTGATCGTCTGCGCCAGGTGGTCCTGGCCCTTGGCGACCACGCGGGGCGCCGACTCCCCGTCCTGGTACCTCAGGGCCACGGCGAAGTGGGTCGGGTTGGTCACCACGACATCCGCGCGCGGGATCTCGGCCAGCATGCGCTTGCGCACCGCCTCGATCTGGATCGCGCGTATACGGGCCTTGATCTGGGGGTCGCCCTCGACGTCCTTGTTCTCTTCGATGACCTCCTGCTTGGTCATCTTGAGGTTCTCCTCGTACTGCCACTTCTGGAACGCCCAGTCGACCGCGGCCAGCGCCGCCATCAGGACGACCAGGCGGTAGACGAGTTTGGCGACCGTGTGCCAGCCGACGGACGCCGCGCCGGTCAGGGGCAGCAGCGAGATCCCCAGCAGGTCCCCGCCGAGGGAGGCCACCGTCCACCACGCCACGGCGCTGATCAGCAGGATCTTCACGAGGCTCTTGACCAGTTCGAAGCCCATCTTGCGGCTGAACATGCCCTTCAGGCCGTTCAGCGGGTTGATGTTGTCGACCCGGAAGGCCAGGGCCGAGGGGCTCACGTGCCAGCCGACCTGCATGACGTTGGCGAGCAGGCCCACGATCATGATCCCGCCGGCCACCGGAGCCACGGCCCGCACCAGGACCATGACGTTGGCCGCCGCGAACTCGGCCAGCGCGAAGGGGCTGTCCAGGCGGAAGAGGTGGGCTTCGCCGAACAGGTAGCGCGCGTTGTCGTTGAGGATCCGGCCCATCGAACCCGTACCGACGAACAGCAGGGAGAAGCCGGCCAGGAGCACCAGGGTGCTGTTGACCTCCTGGCTCAGCGCCACCTGCCCCTTCTCCAGCGCCTTCTCGCGCCTTCGCGGTGTCGCCTTCTCGGTCCTCTCGCCACCGGGTGCGTCCGACATCGGCCCTCACCTCCCCGCGTCGGCGGCCGGCGTCGCCGGCCGGCGGCATTCAGCCCTGCAGCGCGCCCAGGACGGCGCCGAAGCGCGCCTCCAGGTCGGCGAGCGCCGATCCCATGACCTGGCCGAAGAAGACCAGCGACAGCCCGAGCGTCGCCAGGCCCACGGCGATGGTGATGGGGAAGCCCACCACCAGGATGTTGATCTGGGGCACCGTCTTGACCACGAAGCCCATGGCCACGTTCACCAGCAGCAGCACCACGGCGACCGGCGCCGCGATGCGCATCCCGAGTTCGAAGAAGCCGGTGAACTCCGACACCACCAGCCACGACCCCGCCTCCAGCGAGATCGGCTGCATCGGCGGCACCAGGACGCAGGACTGGGCGCACACCGTGATCAGGGTGTGGTGCCCGTCCACGGCGAAGAAGATCATGACCGCCAGCAGGTAGTAGAGGTTCGCCAGGACCGAGACCTGGCCCATCCCCTGGGGGTCGATCGTGTTGACCATGGAGAAGCCGATCTGGACGCCGATCAGCTCGCCCGCGAAGCGGACCGCGGCGAAGGGGATCCCGGCCGTGAAGGCCAGCAGCGCGCCCACGGCCAGCGAGCGCAGCCCCTCGGCCGCCAGGGCTTCCCAGGTGAGCACGAGCGCGCCGGGCGGCAACTGGGCGGCGACGGCCGGCGCGGCCGCCGCCGCGATGACGACCGCCATCGCGACGCGCCACAGCGGGGGCACCGTCGTACCCGACAGCAGCGGCAGCATCGCGAACAGGATGGACAGGCGCAGGGTGAGCGCCATGGTCAGGACCAGCCAGGTGAAGTCGAGCGACACCGGCAGGTTCATCTCACATCGCCCCGATGCGTTCGAAGATGTCCAGGGTGAACGAGGTCATCTGCTGGATGATCCAGGGCAGCGAGATGATCAGCACCAGGAACACGGCCAGGATCTTCGGCACGAAGGTCATGGTCATCTCGTTGATGTGCGTCGCCGCCTGGAAGATGCTGATGATCAGGCCCACGACCATGCCGGCGGCCAGCATCGGGCCGGCCACCAGCAGGGTGGTCTTCAGGGCGAGCTGCCCCAGTTCGACGACGGTCTCGGTGGTCATGGCGTCCTTCCGGCTTCCGGTCTCAGTTCTGGAAACCCATCACGAGCGAGCGGACGATCAGGTACCAGCCGTCCACCAGCACGAAGAGCAGCACCTTGAAGGGCAGACTGATCAGCACCGGCGGCAGCATCATCATGCCCATCGACATCAGGACCGAGGCCACCACCATGTCGATGATCAGAAACGGTAGGAAGAGCACGAAGCCGATCTGGAAGGCCGTCTTCAGCTCGCTGATCACGAAGCTCGGCACCACCACCAGCAGGGGCAGGTCTTCGGGCTGCTCGGGCGCCTCGCGGTCGGTCAGTTCCAGGAACAGGGCGATGTCCTTCTCGCGCGTCTGCCCGAGCATGAACTCCTTGAGCGGCGCCTCGGCGCGCTTGAGAGCCTCGCCCTGGCTGATCTCCTCGGCCAGGTAGGGTTTCAGCGCGTCCTGGTGGATCTTCGTGCCGACGGGCGCCATGATCACGAAGGTCAGGAACAGGGCCAGGCCGATCAGGATCTGGTTGGCGGGCATCTGGTTGGTGCCCAAGGCCTGGCGCAGGAAGCCCAGCACGATGATGATCCGCGTGAAGCTCGTCAGCAGCACCAGCAGGGCCGGCGCCAGCGAGAGCAGGGTCATCAGCAGGACGATCTCGACCGCGACGTCCAGGCGGGCGCCGCCTTCGGCGCCGCCGAGCGTCAGGCTGAAACTGGAGCCGGGAGCGGCTGCGGCTGCCTGAGCCAGGGCGGTTCCGGGCGAGGCGAGCGCAGCCGCCAGGGTGAGCCCCAGGACGATGGGGAGGAGTCCAGTCTTCAAGTTACCTGCCTTTAAGGTGTCGGTGGCGCAGCCC
>JAUSBL010000080.1 GCA_030658975.1 Candidatus Latescibacterota bacterium | reverse complement strand
AGGTGTCGGTGGCGCAGCCCGCATCGCAATGGGCGTGCCAGCGCGCCCGGCCCACTGGGGCGGTCCCGGCGGCGGGAAACGGCGCCTGTGGCCATCCAGCGGCCACGGGGCGGTCAGGAACGGTGCAGCGGGGGGGAAGTGGGCGGCGGGTCAGGCGTTGCCTGCGCGGCCGAGTTTAAGCGCCGCCGGCGCGGCGTGCCCGCAGGCGGTCCAGGAGGCCGCCGACGGGCAGCGTGGGCGTCGCAGGGACGTGGCGCGCCGGGTCGAAGGGGGCGCGGTCGAGCAGGACGACGGACTGTTCGTACCTGTACAGCGTGAAGACCTCGTCGCCGCAGCGCAGGAGTTCCACGGCGCGGCGCGGCCCGACGGCGTGCACGGCGATCATCGCGGCGGCGGCGCCGGGGCGCCCGCCCTGGAACCGCCCGAGCAGCTTCAGGAACAGCAGCAGCAGCGTGAAGACGACGACCAGGCCGCCGACCAGCTTCAGCCAGGCCAGGCCGCCGACGGCGGTCTCGACGGCCAGGAAGGGCACGGCTCCGCCGGCGCCCGGCATGTCAGGTCAGCCTCTTGATGCGCTCGGAGCGGCTGAGCAGCTTGGAGATCCGCACCGCGAACTGCTCGTCGACCACGACGACCTCGCCGCGGGCCAGCAGCACGCCGTTGACCATGATGTCCACGGGCTCGTTGGGCGCCTTGCCCAGCTCCACCACGGCGCCCGGACTGAGGTTCATGATGTCGCGGATCTTCATCCGGGCGCGGCCGAGCTCGACGGTCAGCTTCATGTCGATGTCCAACAGGACGCCGATGTTGCGGATCTCCGGCGCGATGGCGGCGAGGTCCTCTTCGGGCTCCGCCGGGCGCGCCTGGTCGGCGTTGAACCCCGGCTGCCGGGCGGCGGGGTCGGCGTCGGCCACGGCCGTGGCGCCGCTCCCGAAGACATTGTTCTGGATACCGTCGGACATCTGCCTACTCCTCTTCGTCCAGGCGTTCGGTGAGCTTCAGGGCGCGGCACTGGTTCAGCTTGCCGGTCAGGCCGCGGAACATCGGCTTGCCCTGGACTTCCAGCACCAGGGGAGACTGCAGCGACTTGTAGAGCGGCAGCACGTCCCCCTCCTTGAGTTCCAGGATGTTCTCGAACGTGAGATTCACGTCCGCCAGGTTCACGACCACGTCGGCCGCGGCCCCCTTGACCACTTCGAATAGCAATTGCCGGTCCCGTCGCACCTCTTCCGGGGTGCGGAATTCGGAATTCTCCTCCGGATCGAAGCGGTGCCAGACCGGTTCGAAGGCCGTCAGGGGGATGCACAGGTCCAGCGGCCCGCGCAGCTCCTCGAGGCCGATCTCGAAGCGGATCAGCAGGACGGGCTCGCCGGCGGTCACGGTCGTCAGGTAGGCCGGGTTGTTCTCGAGGTGCACGAAGCTCGGCTGCATGACGACGAGCTTCTCGGCTCCCTCGGCGATGTGCCCGAGCAGCTTGTCGATGACCAGGCGCGCGACGCCCAGCTCGATGTCGGTGAACTTGCGCTCGACGCGGCAGGCCTCGATGGGACCGCCGAGCAGGCGCATCATCATCAGGTAGATCATCCCCGCGTCGAAGTGGAGCAGGGACAGGCCGTTCAACGGCGCCAGGCCGATGTTGACCCCGCAGATCACCGGCGGCATCCTGGCGACGAACTCGCCGAAGTTCATGACTTCGAGGCCGCGGTACCCGATGCCCGTGTTCGCGCGCAGCATGCTCGTCAGTCCCAGGGACGACGACTTGGCGAAAGCCTCGGCGAACGTGATCAGGTTCTTCTCGAACTGCCGCGAGATCTTGGCCGGGCGGCTGAAATCGAAGGACGCGGACACGGGCGCGGGAGTCCCGCGCACCAGGGACGCCGCCGCCTCGACCGCCGCCTGCTCGCCGTCGGCGTCTTGCTGCTCCAGAAGTTCGTCCAGGGCGGAATCACGCCCCTGCTGCGGATCATTCATGTCGGCTCCCGGCTCGGCCCGGCCCGGTCACTGCACGACCAGGTCGGAGAAGTAGATGTTCATGAGCCCGGCTTCCGGCAGGGCCTCGCCCAGCTTGCGCAGCAGTTCCGTCTTGAGGGCTTCCTTGCCCTCCAGGGTGCGCAGGTCGGCGGCGTATTTGTTGGACAGCGAGGCGATGACGATGTCCCGCAGGTGCGGCAGACGCTCCTCGACCAGCAGGACCTTCGACGGGTCGGGCACTTCCAGATCCACGCTGATCCGCAGGAAGCTGGTCACCGCGCCCTCGGAGCGCAGCGAGACCGTCACCTCCTTGAGGCCCACGAGCGAGCCGCGCCCGCTGAGGGAACCCGCCTCGCCGTGCTTGCCCGGCTTGCCGTGGCCGCCGGACTTCTCCTTCCCCGCGGCCTGGCCGTGCCCGCCCTCCGCGCCGCTCCCGGCCAGGACGGCCTGGTCCCCGCCGCCCAGGTGCTGCAGCTTGGGCACGAGCACGAACTGGGTGACGCCGACCGCGAGGGCCGCCTGCACCACGATGATCACGGCCAGCATCACGAGCTTGTTGTCCAGCGGCTTGCCGGCCGCCTTCTTGGGCTTCTCCTGCTGCTCCTGCTTGACGTCCTCTTCGGCCATGTCCCTCTCCCGTCGTTAGTGGCTGCGCGTGCGGCGCCGGTAGTCCATGACCTGCCGCACGACCTCCTCGACCGGCTCCTTCACGGTGATCAGGCGCCCGGTGGTCAGTCCGATCATGGTGTCGGGCGTGCGCTCGACGAACTCGATCAGTTCCGCGTTGACCACGATGCCGCTGCCGTCCAGCCGCGTGACGCTGATCATGTGGGCCGGCTCCTCTCCCGCTCCCGCACCCGCTAGCGGACCATCGAGACGATGTCCTGCAGGATCTGGTCGCCGGTGGTGATGACCTTCGCGTTGGCCTGGAAGGCGCGCTGGGCGATCACCATGTTCGTCAGTTCCTGCGTCAGGTCCACGTTGGACCCCTCCAGGGCGCCCGACGTGATGAAGGTGCCCGTATCGCCGCCGGCGAGGACCTCGAAGGCCCGGCCGGAGTTGCCGCTGGTCTGGAAGGTGTTGCCTTCGGTCCGCAGCAGGCCCTGGATGTTGGAGAACGTCGCCAGGCCGATCTGACCGAGCGTCTGCGCCGTGTCGTTGGAGAACCGGCCGATGATGACGCCGTCGGCGTTGATCTCGTAGTCCAGCAGCGAACCCACGGTGTGCCCGTCGGCGATCGTCTGCAGGGAATCCCTGGCGGCGTACTGGGTGAGGCCGCTGAGGCCGCTGATCTGCCCGGCGTCGACCAGCAGGGTGATCGGCAGGGCGCCGGTCGTCCCGTCGGCCTGGGGCCGGAAGGACAGGCCGCCCGCGTCGTCGGTGTAGCGGAAGGCGGTGATCTCCCCGGTCTCGGAGAAGCTGGCCGTGCCGGTGTTGCCGGCGACCATCACCTCGTCGCCCTCCATCTCGGCGACCCAGTTCCACTCGTTGCGCCCGATGACCTTGGTGAAGGTGAACAGGACGTTGTGGACATCGCCGAGGGAGTCGTAGACGGTGGCCGAGGCGGTGAACTCGCTGCCGTCGTCGGCCGCCTGGATCTCGCTGAAGCCGAAAGAGGTCTCGAGCGTGGGGTTGACCTCCCCCACCTCGCGGATGTCCACCTGCCCGAGCGCGTTGTCGCTGCCGACTTCGCCGTTCATGGCGATGCGCCCCTCGGCGTCCAGACTGACCGGCGTGGTCGAAATGCCCAGCGCGATCTGCATCCCCGTCAGCAGATCGGCGACCGTCGTGGTCGCGTCCACCATCAGGGTGTTCGACGGCGCCTGGTGCGCGCCCACCGTACCGCCGATCGTGAGCATCGTGGTGGGATTCGTGACCGACACGTTCAGGCCCAGCGACTGGCCGCGGCTGTTGTAGACAGCCGTCAGCAGGTCGTCGGCGGTCGCCGCCGCGCGGATCTGGCCGGCCTCGCGGACGGAGTCGAAGGTCGATCCGGTCCCGCCCGGCCCGATGCTGGGGTCGAAGCGGAAGGACTGGTTGAAGTCGATGCGCCCCGGCACGGTGAGCTGCAGGTTCTGCAGCGTCGTGCCGGCGCTGGTGTTGCTCAGGGACACCGAGCCGTCGGCGGCGATGCTGACCCCGATCTCGCCGGCCGCCAGGCCGGGCAGCGACTCCAGAGACGTCTGGATCCAGGCCGCCAGGTCGGCCAGGGTGGTGCCGTCGGTGCCGACCTCGAAGGCCGGCAGGCTCAGGGTGCTCGAGCCGCTCGTGTCGCTGACCAGACCGGTCAGCGTGATCTGATCGTTCGCCAGCAGGCCCATGGCGCCGCCGCCCTGGGCGTAGAGGGCGGTGAGCAGGTCCGTGCCCGCGGCCGCCGCCATGAAGTGCGCCGATTCCATGATCGTGCCCTGCGCCTCCGCGTCGGAGTTCAGGTTGCCGAACAGCCGCACCGAAGTCGAGGCCTGGGCCGGCACCGTGCGCCCGGGATCGAGGAACAGGTCCTCGTAGGCGCCGGGCCGGATGACCCCTTCGGCGTCGGCCATCATGCCCTGCAGGTGCATGCCGGTGCCGGGGTCGACGAAGTAGTTGTCGGCGTCGAGGCCGAAGGCGCCCGAGCGCGTGTAGTAGCGACTGGCGCCGTCGCTCAGCACGAAGAAGCCGTCGCCCTGCAGGGCGAGGTCGTTGACCAGGCCCGTGGTCTCGAGGTGACCCTGCGTGAAGCGCGAGTCGATGCTGGCGACCGCCGACCCCAGGCCGACCTGCTGGGCGTTGACGCCGCCGCGACCGCCGGAGACCGGGCGCTGCGAGGGGCTCACCGTCTGGGTCAGCATCTCGCGGAACGTGACCCGGGACGACTTGTAGCCCACGGTGTTGGCGTTGGCGATGTTGTTGCCGATCACGTCCAGCGCGATCGAGTTGGCCGAAAGGCCCGTGATGCCGGAGTACAACGAACGCAGCATGTGGTCCTCCTTGTGCGGGTCGCCCGCGGGTTCAGACGCCCACCCGGGCGATCTCGGATGCGTAGTAGTCACGGCCTGCGATGTGCAGCAGGGCCAGGTTGTTCTCGAACCGGATGCTCTCGACCAGGCCCGACATGTAGACCACCGACTGGATCTCGGCGCCCTCGCCGTCGGTCACCTCGACGTCCAGCGTGTAGTCGCCGTCGGCCACCGGCTGCCCGTCGGTCCCCAGGCCGTCCCAGGAAAGGTCGGACCACCCGGCCGCCACCGTCTGCGTGAACGTGCGCACGACGGCGCCGCTCTCGTTGCGGACGGTCACGGTCGCCACGCCCGCCGCCTCGGACTGGAGGTGGCTCGCCGCGGCCTCGCCGTCCTGCACGGCCACCCCGTCGCCCTCGACCACGGCCGTGCGGCCCACCAGGCCCAGCATCATGGTGTTGTTCAGGGACTGGGTGTACACCAGGTCCTGGGTCATCGAATCGTTCATGGCCTGCAGCTGCTCCAGCGTCGAAAGCTGGGCCAGCTGCGAGGTGAACTCGGCGTTGTCCAGGGGCTTCAGGGGGTCCTGGTTCTTGATCTGCGTGATCAGCAGCTTCAGGAACTCGTTCTTGAGCTCCTCGGCGCTGCCGCGCTCGGCCGTCGACGTCGTCGGGGTCGTGCTCACCGAATTGACGATCATGTGCGGGCTCCTTCCTCGCCATCGCGTGCGTCACGATCACGGCGGCCGTCCCGGCCGCGGTGGTCGTCCCGTCCGTCGTCGTGCTCCCCGGGCTCCTCCCGCTCCACGTCGACTTTCACCCGGTCCCAGCCGGCCTGCTTGTCCAGCAGCGCGGCCGTGAGTTCGTGGGCCCCTTCGCGCAGCGCGCGGCCGGCTTCGGCCGTCTCGACGCGGAAGGTCAGGTGCAATTCCTGGCCGACGCGTTCGAAGCTGACCTCGACCCTGCCGAGCTGCGGGGGCGTGAGCTGCAGGCGCAGGGCGCCCTTGCCGCCGAGTCCGTGCAATTCCCCGGCCAGGCGGGCGACGACCTGCCGCCGCACGCTCGCCGGCACGGACGCCTCGATCCCGTCCGCGGCCGGGAGACCGCCGCCGGCGGCGCTCCCCGTCTTGAAAGCGAGACTGGCGAAATCTCCGGCGGTGCCCGCGATCCTGCCGGCGGGACCCGCCTGGGCCGGCTGATTGCCGGCGGCCGTTGCTGTGCCCTGGTCTGCGCCCTTGCCGCCGGCGCCGCCGTCGGCAGGCCCTGCGTCGCCGCCGAGCGCCTCCAGCACCGCCGCCTGCTCCACCTGCGTGGCGTCGGCCTGGCGGCCGCCGTCCGCCTGGGCGGGCTCGGGCGCGGTGGCCGTCGCTTGCGCCGGCTCGGCGCCGGGAGCCGCAACGCCGGGCTTGGGCGCGGCTGCGGCGACCGGTGTCACGGTCGCGTCGGCGTCCGGCACCTCGCCGGCGGCGAGGGCGGCGGTCAGATCGCCGCCGGCAGCGCCCGGGACGGCGGGGCCCGTCGGCGCGGCCTTCGCCCCGCCGTGAAGAGCGGCCTCGGCGCCGGCGGCGGCGCGTACCGCCGCCGTTCCGGCTCCGGGCCGTGAGCTGAGCTGATCGGGACGCCCGGCAGCCGCACCGCCGCCGTCCTTGGCGTCGCTGACCTGTGCCTGGCGATTCCCCGGCTCACCGCCCGCCTCGGGATCACGACGCACCGCCGCGTCCGTCCGGTTGCGCGCGCCGCCGTTGGACGACGCCGACCGGGACTCCCCGGCGGGGCGCCGGTCCTGGGCCGCCAGCGTCGCGGCGAAGGGCGCCGACTCGGCGCCGTCGCGGCGTTCATCGCGTCGCGGCTTGGCTGCGGGCGCGTCCATACGGAGCGCGGCCGGCATGATCGTGGTCACGAGCTGCCTCCCGTGGGACTCATGCGGGCGCTGATCTCGGCCGCGAGGGCCGGGGTCATGAAGGCGAGGATGCGCGCGGCCTGGCGATCCTTCAGGCGGCTCATGATCTCCAGGACGATCTCCATGTCGAGGCTGGCGAGGATGGGGGCCGCGCTCGCGGGCTTCATGGCCTCGTAGACCTTCGCCAGCTTCGCGATCTCCGCGTCGTGGGTAGCCTCGAGGACGCCCTGCGCCGCCGCGATCTCCGTGGCCAGGGCCTGCAGCCGGGACTGGGCCTCGTCGAACGCCTTCTGCTCCAAGTCGAGTGCGGAGCCGCGCAGGGCCAGCTCCTCGCGCTGGCGCTGCAGGGCGTCGCGCTCGAGCGCCAGGCGGCCGAGGGTCTCGTCGAGGGTCTTGTCGCCGCCGCCGGTCACCGGGGCGAGCAACTGGCCGAGGCGGCCCGTGACGGCGTTCTCGAGCATGCCGCTGGTCATGATGATCGTGCCGAACAGCACCAGGAAGGTCAGTGTCGAGACGATCAGGATGGTCTTCATGGCTCCGTCCCGTGCCTGAGTGAGGCCACCTCGTCCATGCGCCGGCGATCCTCGCGGCGCTCCAGCTCCTGCCAGACAGCCAGTTGGCGCTCCCGCAGCTGCTCGAGCACCTTCTTGTCGCGCTGCGCCGCCAGCAGGATCTGCCGCTGCTGTTCGGCTTCGGCGCGGATGCGCCGGGCCCGTTCGGCGTTGCGGCGGATCTGCAGCCGCCGTCCGCCGGTGAATTCGCTGAAGCGCTTCATGCGGTCCAGCTCGAACCCGTGGGCGATCTCCCGCGCGGCGGCCGCTTCGCACTCCCGGCCCAGGCGCTCGTTCTCGCGATCCAGCAGGGCGGCCGCAGACAGGATCCCCTGCAGCTTCCGTGCCTCGCGGTCGACGATGCGTTCGCGGTGGCGGAGGACCTTTTCAAGCCTGAAGCGAAACATTCATCACGTCCCGCTAGTCAATGACGACAAAGCAGTTACTGTAGCCTGCCACGGGGAGCTTTCCGCGACTTCCTGGCAGAGGAAGCGCCGCACGGATTCGCGCTTGGTCAGCGCGGTGTCGACCAGGGGATCGGATCCGGCCACGTAGGCGCCGATGTTGATCAGGTCGCGGTTGTCCTCGAGCGACTTCAGCCAGCGCATGACCTTCGTGCCGGCGGCGCGCACCTCGGGCGTCACGACCTCGTTGCGCAGGCGCGAGATGCTGCCGAGCACGTCCACGGCCGGGTAGTGGCCCTCGCGGGCCAGGTCGCGGCTGAGCATGATGTGGCCGTCGAGGATGGAGCGGACGGCGTCGCCGATCGGATCCTGGATGTCGTCGCCCTCGATCAGCACCGTGAAGAAGGCCGTGATGGCGGCGTCGGCGGAGCAACCGGTGCGCTCGCAGAGCTTGGGCAGCAGGGCGTAGACCGACGGCGTGTAGCCCTTGGTCGTCGGCGGCTCGCCCGCCGCCAGGCCGATCTCGCGCAGGGCCATGGCGTAGCGCGTGACCGAATCCATCAGGAACAGGACGTTGCGCCCCTTGTCTCGGAAGGCCTCGGCGATGGTCAGGGCCGTCTCGGCGCCCTTGATCCGCAGCACGGCGTTCTCGTCGGAAGTGACCACCACGACCACGCTGCGGGCCAGGCCCTCGGGCCCGAGATCCCGCTCGAGGAACTCGCGGACCTCGCGGCCCCGCTCCCCGATCAGGGCGCAGACGATCACGTCGGCTTCGGCGTTGCGGGCCAGCATGCCCAGCAGCACGCTCTTGCCCACGCCGCTGCCGGCGAAGATCCCCATGCGCTGACCCTTGGCCATCGTGACCAGGCCGTCGATCGAGCGCACGCCGGTGGTCATGGGCTCGGTGATGCGCATCCGCTCCAGGGCCCGCGGCGGGTCCGCGCGCACGGTCCGTTCGCGCATGTGCACCAGGGGCGCCCCGCCGTCGATGGGCGTGCCGAGGCCGTCCAGGATGCGGCCGAGCAGGCGCTCGTCGGCGGGCACGGTCAGGGCATTGGCGACGATCGTGGCCTTCTGGCCGGGCGCGATCCCGGACATGGTGCGGTAGGGCATGGCGACGGCGCAGCCATCGCGGAACCCCACGACCTCGGCCAGGATGGGCTCGGCGGCGCGTCCCACGTCGATGCTGCAGACGGTGCCGACGGCGGCCGCCAGTCCGAGGATCTCGACCGACATGCCCTTGATGCCCGACACGGTGCCGTTGCCCCGCACGGGATCGCTGCGGCGGACCTTCTGGATGGTCTCGGTCCAGGGCAGGGTCACGACTCGCCTCCGGGGCGGTCCTCGGGGGGTTCCAGCATGCTCTCGCGGACGACCTCCGCCAGGCGCTCGAAGCGGCCGCCGAGGGTGTAGTCCCACTCGCGCCCGCCGGCGTTGATCACGCAGCCGCCGCGCTCGATGCGGCGGTCGGGGTTGACGCTGATGATGTTCAGTTCGCGCAGCGCCTCGGCGTGGTCCTGGAGCGCGGCCACGTCAGCCGGGTTGGCGATGAGGCTGAAGCTGGTGCCGCGCTCGGCGCGGAAGATGATGGTCTCGACGGCCTTGAGCAGGACGTCGCGGTCCAGTTCGACGGCCCGGCGCAGGATCTGCTCGGCCATCGCGATGGACAGTTCCACGGCGTTGCGGGCGACGTCGTGCAGCTCGTCCGCCACCTGCGTCCGCACGGCGGCGGCCAGTTCCTGGATCGTCCCGTCGATGCCGCGCCGCCACTGCTCGTTCTCCAGGCGCAGCTGCCGGGAGACCTCGCCGCGCACCTCGGTCTCCACGAGCCGGAACAGCGTCTCGCGTTCCTGGGCGTCGAGGCGGTGCAGGAAGCCGCCGAGCCCGTCGGCCGGGAAGTCCTCGACGAAGCTGAGGCCGCGCTCGTCCGGCGTATCCAGCATCGCGACGGCGGCCGCGGCCTCCGTGATGAGGTCGTCAGGAGACCATGGACGCACTGGCGCCGCCCTTTCCGAGCGTGATGACGCCCTCGTCCATCAGGCGGCGCACGACGGCCACCATCTTCGACTGGGCCTCCTCGACGTCGGTCAGCGGGACAGCCCCCATGTACTCCATGTCCTCCTTGATGCTCACGGTCGCGCGCTTGGACATGTTGCGGAAGATCTTCTCCTGGATGTTCTGCGGGGTCCCCTTGAGCGCGAGCGCCAGGTCCTTGCCCGGGACCTCCTTGAGCACGTCCTGGATGTAGCGGTCGTCCAGGTTGATGAGATCCTCGAAGACGAACATCAGGTTCTTGATGTCGTTGGCGCACTCGTCGTCGATCTCGCGCATGTCGTCGATGATCTCGAGCCAGCTCTCCTGGTCGATCTCGTTCAGCAGCGCGGCCACCTGCTTGCGCCCGCCGAACTTCTTGGTGTCGCTGGAGTACTCGCCCTGCACGGCGGCGCTCACGATGTTCTCCACCACGCGCAGGGCCTCGCGGCTGGGCTTGTCCAGGATCGCCATGCGGTGGGCGATGCTGCCCTGCATGGACGGCGGCATCAGCTTCATGATCGGGCCGCTGAAGCGGGGGTCCACGTGGGACAGGACCAGGGCGATGGTCTGCGCGTTCTCGTTCTTGAGGTAGTTCATGACGGTCAGCGCGTCGACCTTCTTGAGGTTGTCGAAGCCGGCCAGTTCGCTGTAGCCGGTGGCGCGGTTCATCACCGAGTCGGCGGAGCGCTTGCCGAGAGCCTCCTCGAGGATCTCCAGCGCCGAGTTCTCGCCGCCGAACTCCACGCCGGCGGACTTGCGCCGCAGGTCGACGAAATTCTCGATCGCCTGCGCCTTGTCCGCGGCGTCCACCATCTTGACCTCGGAAATCTCGGCCGTGATCCGGTCGATCATCTCCTCGGGCAGCCGCTTCATGATCTGGCCCGCCACCTTGGGGCCGAGGGAGATCATGAGGATCGCGATCTCGCGCATCGTGGTCACGTCGGTACCTCTCTAGCCGCGCGGGGACGCCGTGGCGCCCTCGGCTTCGTGGACCCAGGCCTGGACGAGGTCGGCGATCTCCTGGGGACTGGCGCCCGCGTAGTCGCGGATTTCCTTCAGCTTGTTCTCCGTGCTGGTCACGCTCTCGTCGGTGTCG
>JAUSBL010000069.1 GCA_030658975.1 Candidatus Latescibacterota bacterium | reverse complement strand
CGGGCCCGGCGAGTTGCTGGTCTTCTCGATCGACTACGGGCCGGTCAACGCCGGCGAGGCCTCCCTGGAGGTCGGCGAAATCATCGAGTCCGGCGGACACCTGTGCTATCCCGTGGAGAGCAAGGCGGCGTCCAACCGGTTCTTCTCGGCGTTCTATCTCGTGCGGGACAAGGTCATCACCCACATCGACGTGCGGACGCTCGCGACGCGCTACTTCAGCAAGCGGCTGCGCGAGGGCGATTACCGCAAGAACGTGGCGATCCGCTACGACCAGGAGGCGGGGAAGGCCCGCCACCTCGACGGCCACGACGAGGACGTGCCGATCGGGGTCCAGGACATCCTGTCCGCGTTCTACTTCGTACGCACGCTGCCGCTGGAGCCGGGACTGCCGGCCCTGGTGACCACGCACAGTTCGCGCAAGACCTACGACCTCGAGGTCGTCGTCCACGGGCGCGAGAGGATCACCGTCCCGGCCGGCACGTTCGACTGCATCGTCGTGCAGCCGGTCATCCAGGGCGAAGGGCTCTTCCAGTTCGAGGGCGACCTCACGATCTGGCTCTCGGACGACGCGCTGCGGCTGCCCGTGCTCATGAAGACGAAGGTGAAGGTCGGGGCCATCGACGCCTCCCTGAAATCGTTCCGGCCCGGCCGTCCACCGCAGACGGAGGTCCGGCCATGAACTCGCGCCTCGGCGCCATGCCCGCGCTCGACCCCGCCGGCAAGCGCAGCGAGCGGCTCCTGTTCGTGATCCTGGTGACGGCCGCGGCGGCCATCCTGCGCGGCTACCACCTCGGCGCCTCGCCGCTCTGGATCGACGAGTTCCAGACCTGGCGCAACCTCCATCCCGGCGCCGACCACGGGCTCTGGGAGCAGTTCCGCGACAACGTCCAGGGACCCCTGTACCTGCTGCTGAGCTGGCGCCCCGGTCAGCCGGATTCTCCCGAGTGGCTGCTGCGCCTGCCGGCGGCGCTGGCGGGCATCCTGGCCGTCCCGCTGATGTACAAGCTCGGCAGCGAGTGGCGCGACCGTTCGACCGGCGCCTGGGCGGCCCTGCTGCTCGCCCTCAACCCGTTCCACGTCTGGTACGCACAGGAAGCCCGCGGCTATTCCCTGATGGTGCTGCTCATGATGGCGGCGACGTGGCAGCTGCTGCGCATGCAGCGCCGCGGGGCCACGACGCGCGGCGGACTCACCTACGGCCTGCTCGCCGGGCTCGCGGTCCTGAGCAACATGTCGGCCCTGTTCCTGGTCGCGGCGCAGGCGCTGGGCGTGCTTCTGCTGCACCGACCGCGGGACGGACGATCGCGGAGCGGTTGGGTGGTCGCCTTCGGGGTGGCCGGCCTCATCGCACTGCCGTGGCTGCTGCAGGCTTCCGGCTACTGGTATCCCGGGCGCCTGGCGCCGGGAGGCGGCGGCGGGCTGCTGCCCGAAGGCCAGGAACGGCTGACGCCCCTGGCCGTTCCCTACGCCCTGTTCACGTTCTTCTACGGGTTCAGTTTCGGCCCGACGCTGGAGGAGCTGCACCGGCCCGACCGGCTGGAGTTCGTGCGCCGCTACTGGCCGCTGCTGGCCGCGGGCACGCTGGCGGCCGCCTTCCCGACGCTCGCCGGCTGGTGGCGCAGCCGGCGGCGGCTGGAGACGGCGCTCTGGATCGTGGTGCCCATCGTCGCGCTGATCGCGATGCGCCTGCTCGACGTGAAGACCTTCACGCCCCGCTACCTGGCGGTGACGGCGCCGATTTTCCTGCTCGCGGCCGGGCACGGCCTCAGCGTGCTGCACGGCTGGACGGTCCGGGTGGCCTGCGTGGCCCTGCTCGGCCTGACCATCTGGTCGTCGGCCAGCTACCACGTCGATCCGCGCTACGCCAAGGACGACGTGCGGTCCGCGGCGGTCTGGATCGCGAACCAGGACGCCGCCGGCGTGCCCGTGCTCGTGCCCGTGGTCTCCGACCTGTTCCGTCTCTACTACCGGGGCCGCGGCGAAGTGCGCGACTTCTGGGGGCTCGGCTCGCTCGCCGACCGCGACGCCGCCGTGCGCGCGCTGTCGGAGCGGATCGGGGAGGCCGATCAGGCCTGGCTGGTCCTGTCCCGCAGCGGCACGCTCGATCCGGGCCACCACCTCGCGCCGGCTCTCGACGACCTGGGCGACATCGTCGCGGTGCGCGAGTTCCCCGGGGTCACCGCCCTGCGCTGGCGCCGCGCGCCCGCGACGGGCGGGGAGGCCGGCCGGTGAGCCCGCGCCGGGAACCTGCGGACGTCTTCGCCGACTTCGGCGGTTACGACGCCTTCATCGCGCGCGACCCGGGGGGGCCGGTGCCGGCCGCCGGCGCCGCCGGCGCCGCGATGAAGCGCCTCGCCGACCTGCTGGGCGCCCTGGCCGGCCTGCTGCTCGTGCTGCCGGTCTTCCCGCTGCTGGTCGCGCTGATCAAGCTGGACACGCCGGGCCCGGTGTTCTTCCGCCAGCGGCGCGTGGGTCTGCGCGGGCGCGTCTTCGACTGCTACAAGTTCCGCTCGATGGTCGTGGACGCCGAAGTCCGCAAGGAGGAACTCGCGCACCTGAACGAGGCCAGCGGCGCCGCCTTCAAGATCGAGCGGGACCCGCGCATCACCGGCGTCGGCTTCTTCCTGCGGCGCAGCAGTCTCGACGAGTTCCCGCAGCTGTTCAACGTGCTGCGGGGCGAGATGTCGGTGGTCGGCCCCCGCCCGCAGATCCCCAGCGAGGTGGCCGCCTACACGCCCGCCCAGGCGCGCCGGCTCCAGGTCAAGCCCGGGCTCACCTGCCTGTGGCAGGTCTCGGGGCGCAGCCACCTGGACTTCGAGGACTGGATGCAGCTGGACCTCGAGTACGTGCGCCGGCGCAGCCCGGCCTTCGACCTGCGGATCCTCTCGCGCACGATCCCCGCCGTCATCGAACGCAAGGGCGCCTACTGATGCTCGGGATGGGCAGCGACATCGTCGAGGTCGCGCGCATCCGCACCGCGATCGAGCGCCACGGCGACCGCTTCCTGAACCGCTGCTTCCGCCCCGACGAGATCGCCCTGGCGGCGCGGCGCGGCGCCCAGGGTCCGGCCACCCTGGCCTCGCGCTGGGCCGCCAAGGAAGCCTTCGTCAAGGCGATCGGCGTCGCCGGCCCCATCGCCTACCGCGACGTCGAGGTCGTCCACCGCGAAGGCGGACCGGCGGTCCTGCGGCTGCACGGGAACGCGGCCGCGGCCCTGCGCGCCAGCGGCGCCGAGCGTGTCCTGCTCTCCCTCAGCCACGAGCGCGAGGTCGCCCTGGCCGTCGTGATCCTGGACTGACGGCCCCCCGGACATCCCCTGCTTGCACCACCGCCGGCGAGCGGTTACGATCCCAGCCGCATTGTCGGGGACCGTCGCAACCACGGGGACACTCGCTTGTTCGAACGTGAATTCATGCACCTGGACCTGTTCACCCGCGTGCCGTTCGGCGGCAGCCGCCTGACGCTGTTCCCCGACGCGACCGGCGTGCCGACCGCCCTGCTGCAGATCATCGCCCGCGAGATGGGCACCAGCGAGACGGTGTTCGCGGAGCCGGACCCCGGCGGCGCCAACCGCGGCCGGCTGCGGATCTTCACGCCCAAGGGGGAGATCCCCCTGTCGGGTCTCTCGATCCTGGGCGCCACCTGCGGCCTGGACGCCTGCGGCAGGGTCGCGCGCGGCGCCGACGAGACCCGTTTCCACTGGCGGACGGAGGACGGCGAGTACCCGGTCGTGCTGTCGGAGGTCGACGGCGCGACGCTCTACTCGCTGGTCCACGAGCCCGCGGAGTTCATCGGCCAGTATTACCAGCGGGGCAAGGTGGCCCGGGCCCTGGGCGTCGAGGAGACCGACATCGCCATCACGGGACTGCCCTGCGAGATCGTCTCGGCGGGCCTGCCGATCCACATCGTGCCGATGGGTTCGCTCGCCGCGGTGCAGTCCATCCGCTTCGACCGGGACGCGGCGCGGGAGATCGCCCGCGACCTCGGCTTCGGCGACCTCTTCGTCTTCACCTGCGAGGCCGAAGGCGCCGGCGTCGACGTGCACTGCCGCATGTTCGCCCAGGATTTCGGCATCCCCGAAGACGCGGCGACGGGCAGCGCCGCGGGCGCCCTGATCGCGTACATGATCAAGCACCGCCTGGTGCCGCTGCAGCCCCACGTCCGCCTCGTCTGCGAACAGGGCCTGGAGATGAAGCGTCCGAGCCGTCTCTACGCCGAGGCCGAGATCCTCGACGGCCGTTGCGGCGCGATCCGCGTGGGCGGGCACGGCGTCCTGCTCGCGCAGGGCCGCCTGCGCTTCGATCAGGGCTCGGTGCTCTGAAACCGTCATTGCCACCAGCAGCCACTGCTCATCAGGAGAGAATCATGACCCAGACCGCCGGCCTGTCGCCCGAGATGCGCGAGATGATCGTCCAGACGCTGCGCCAGGTCGTGCAGCGCGACCTGCCCGACGCCACCCTGCTCGGCCTCGACGCGCGCGACGAGTTCCCCGTCGCCTTCATCCGGCAGCTGCTGTCGCCCGACGTCGGCCTGCACCTGATCTTCCTGCCCGAGGCCGTCGGCGGCCTCGGCGGCGGCGCCCTGGACATCTGCCGCGTCAGCGAGGAGATGGCGGCGATCGACCTGGGCGTCGCGACCGCGTTCCTCGCGATCTGCCTGGGCACCGACCCGATCATCGTCGGCGGCACGCCCGAGCAGAAGTCCCACTGGCTGGGCCGCATCGCCGCCGAGGGCCTGATCGTCGCCTACGGCGTGACCGAGCCGGCCGCCGGCAGCAACGTGGCCGCGGTGCAGACGCGCGCCGACCGCGTGACCGACGCCGACGGCAACGTCACCGGCTACCGGCTCAACGGCACCAAGCAGTTCATCACCAACGGCGGCGTGGCCGAGCTCTACACCATCCTGGCCAGGACGCCCGACGGCCCTTCATTCTTCGTGGTCGAACGGTCGGCCCCTGGGCTCAGCTCCGGCAAGCACGAGGACAAGCACGGCATCCGGGCCTCGGACACCAGCGGCGTCGTGCTGGAGGACGTGGTGGTCCCGGCCTCCCAGCTGATCGGCGGCGTGGAGGGGCAGGGCCTCAAGCAGGCCAACGCCGTGTTCGGCTACACGCGCGTGATGGTCGGGGCCTTCGGCCTGGGCGCCGGCCAGGCGGCGCTCGACCGGGCCGTGCGCTACGCCCGCGAACGCATCCAGTTCGGCGCGCCCCTGATCGAGAAGGAAGGCTACGGCAGCAAGCTCATCGCGCCCCACTGGATCGCGCTGGCCGCCGGCCGCGCCTACGTGGAGGAGATCGCCGGGCGTCTGGACGGCGGCGAGCCCGACCTGCAGGTCGAGGGCTCGATCGCCAAGTACTGGTCCACCGAGGCGGGCAACCGGGCGGCCGAGGCGGCCATCCAGGCCCTCGGCGGCTACGGGTACGCGCGCGAGTACATGGTCGAGAAGATCAAGCGCGACGTGCGCATCACCACGATCTATGAGGGCACCAGCGAGATCCAGCAGAGCATCATCTTCATGTTCCGCTGGAAGGCGACCGTGCGCGGCAAGGGCGCCTGGTACGAGGAGCTGGCCGCGGGGCTCGCGGCGCTCGACACGGAACACCCCGGGCTGGGCGCCGGGATCGCGGCGGCGGCGGTCCGCGATCTCAACGCGACGATCCTGTACGCGCACGCCCGCAAGACGACCGGCCGCCAGTCGCTGCAGTTCCGGCTGGCCGACATGATGACCGCCTGCGAGGTCGCCGGCGCCTTCTGCCGCCGGGCGGCCGCGCTGGCCGCCGCCGGCGACCCCGACGCCGGGGCCGTCGCCGTGATGAGCCGGGTGAACGCCCGCCTGGCGATGACGGCCGTGCGCGAAGGCGCCGCGGTCTGCGCCGCCGGCTGCGCGGGCGACGGGTCGGCCGCCGCCGGCGAGTCCCCGCGAGATTTCCTGGCGAAACTGGCCTGCAGCGATCCGCTGGCCTGCAGCGAGGGGCTGCTCGACGACCTGGCGGCCGTGACCGCCCACGTCAAGACGAAGGTGACATGAGCGCCGAAGGCCGTCCGCCGAGCCTGGATCCCGCCGACGACGCGTTCCTCGCCGCCCTGGCGGCGCGCGTGCGCGACGCGGGCCTGGCGACGCCGGCCCTGCTGTGGCTGGCGAGCAGCCGCCCGCTGTCGTTCCTGGGTTCGCAGGCCCTGCACGTCGCGAGCCCGCTCTGCGATCTCGCGGTGCCGGGACGCGGCACGGCCCGCCTGGCGCGCATCCTGGAGCGGCGCAGCCACTTCGACCGCCTGCTGGACCTGCTGGAAGGACCGCGTCCCGAGGCGGGCCCGTGAACAGCTGGCTCGCACCCGGCACCTGGAACATCGCGCTGATCGGTGCGATGGTCTGCGCCGTGATCGGGGTCTCGGTGGTCCGGGCCCGCCGCGGCGCGCACGTGCAGGTGCGGGCGTTTCCGCCGTTGCTCGCCCTCGACCGCGCCGTCGCCGACTCCGTCGCGCAGGGGCGTCCCGTCTACTTCGTGGCCGGATCCCAGGACATCGACAATATGCAGACGGTCGCGGCGCTGGCCGTCCTGCGGCCGCTGGCGCGCAAGGTCGCCGAAGCCGGCGGTCGCCTCTTCGTGCCGACCAACCGCAGCCTGGTCATGGACAACGCGCGTGAGATCTGCCGCCGCGCCTACCACGACGCCGGCCGCGCGGATCTCTGGCGCGACGACTGGGTCGCCTACATCTCGGACGACCACCTCGGCTTCGTGGCGCGGGTCGACGGGCTGATCGCCCGCGAGCGCCCCGGCCTCTGCGTCCTGATGGGCTTCTTCGCTTCGGAGTCGCTGCTGCTCGCCGAGGGCGGGCACCAGGTCGGGGCCGTGCAGATCGCCGGCACCGCCAGCGCGGTCCAGCTGCCCTTCCTGGTGGCGTCGTGCGACCACGTGCTGCTCGGCGAGGAGCTCTTCGCCGCGGGAGCATCCCTGGAGGGCGACGCCGCGCGCCTCGGCAGCCTGCGGGGCCAGGACCTCTGCAAGCTGGCGGCGGCGGCCTGCCTCGTCGCGGGCAGCCTCGTGGCGACCCTCGCGGACGTGACCGGGGCGCAACCCTGGCTGTTGCTGCGCGAAGCCTTCCTCAACGTCTTCCGGGCGGGGTGAGCGGCTTGAAGCAGCGCGTGCCGCAGATCATCCTGACCGTCGTGGCGCTGCTGCTGATCGCCTCGGCCTTCGTCGTCCGGCCCGAGGGCAGCAACGCGCCCTTCGTTCAGCGGCTGCTGGCCTTCGCCGACCAGGAGTTCGCCACCTGGTTCAGCATCCTCGCGGTCTTCGCCTTCCTGCTGGGCGGACTGAACCTCATCGCGACGCACCTGGCGAAGATCCGGGACTGCGGCCCCGACCGGTTCTACTCGCTGGTCACCCTGGTCTCGTTCCTGGGCGTGCTCGTGATCGGCACGGCAAAACTGGGCGGCCCCCCCGGCCTGCAGGGGGACGTCACCGCGCCCGGCAGCTGGCTCACGGCGGTGTTCGATGCGGTGCTCAGCCCGCTGCACGCGACGCTCTACAGCCTGCTGGCCTTCTACATCGCCTCGGCGTCGTACCGCGCCTTCCGCGCGCGCTCCCTCGAATCGAGCCTGCTGCTGGCCTCGGCCCTGATCATCCTGCTCGGCCGCATCCCCGCCGGGCGCTACCTGACGGCCTGGATCCCCGAGCAGTTGGCCTTCCTGCGGGTCGAGGAGCTGTCCCTCTGGATCCTGCGCGTGCCCAACACCGCCGGTCAGCGGGCCCTGATGATCGGGATCGCCCTGGGCGTCATCGCCCTGGCGGTGCGCATGATCGCCGGCGTGGAGAAGGACCCCCGCTCCGGAGGCGACGGCTCATGAACGACCGTTGCGACCGGATCGCCACCTGGCTGGAGACGCTGGACCGGCGCTGGATCTTCCTGGTGCTGGCGACGGTCGTGGTGGTCGCGCTGCTCTCGGGCGTGACGATGCCCGACCGGGCCACCTCCGTCGTCCAGCCGATCTATGACTGCATCGAGAACCTGCCGCAGGGCGCGCCGATCCTGCTGTCGCTGGACTACTCGCCCAGCTCGGCGCCCGAACTGGAACCCATGGCCGACGCCCTCACGCAGCACGCGCTGCTGACCGGCCACCCGATCTGCTACATGTCGCTGTACCCCACGGGCAACAACATGATCTCGCGCGTGGAGGAGCGCATCATCGCGCGGGAGTTCCCGCAGGCCGTCCCGGCCCGCGACTGGGTCTCGCTCGGCTTCCAGGTCGGCGGGGAGATGCTCGTCAACAGCCTGCGCGACTCGCTGACCGCGCGCTACCCCACGGACATGACCGGCCGGCCGCTGCGGGACGTTCCCGCGCTGCGCGGCGTGCGCGGGCTCGGCGACTTCGGCCTGATCGTCAGCCTGTCGGCGGGCCAGCCCGGCCTCAAGGAGTGGATCCTCTACGCCGGCGACGTGCTCGACGTGCCGCTCGCGGGCGGCTGCACCGGCGTCGGCGCGCCGCAGTTCTTCCCCTACTACCCCCTGCAGATCCTCGGCCTGATGAGCGCCCTGAAGGGCGCGGCCGAATACGAGGCAGCGCTCGCCCGGGGCCACCCCGAATTCACGGCCGCCAACCAGCCGGCGACCCGCGGGATGGGGCCCCAGTCGGCCGCGCACCTGGTGATCGTCGCCTTCATCCTGCTGGGCAACGCGGGCCTGTTGCTGCGCTTCCTCGCACGGCGGAGGTCGCCATGATCGCCGCGATCCACCTCAGCGGGGACGTGCAGGTCTGGATCGGCGCGCTGCTGACCCTGATGGTCTTCTCCTTCCTGTGGCGGGACAACCCGTTCTACAAGTTCGCCGAGCACGTGTTCGTCGGCGTGTCGGCGGCCTACTGGATGGTGATGGGGTTCTGGACGACCCTGTGGCCGGCGCTGGTGTTGAAGCTCTTCCCGGCCGCGGGCCGCTGGTCCAGCCCCGACGCGCCGGTGGGCGCGTGGGACCCGGTGGCCCTGATTCCCGCGGCGCTGGGCCTTCTGATGCTGGCGCGCCTGTGGCCGCGCCTGTCCTGGCTCGGCAAGTGGCCCACCGCGTTCGCCCTCGGCACCACGGCCGGCTACTCCCTGGTGCGTTACCTGAGATCGGACTTCCTCTACCAGATCGAGGCCACCATCGGCACGGGGCTGGCCCCGACGGCGGCCGGCCGCTGGCTCTGGCAGGAGAGCCTGGCCCAGCTGCTGGTCCTGGCCGGCACGGTCAGCGGCCTGGTCTACTTCGTCAACACGCGCGAGCAGCGGGGCGCCTACGGGCGGGTGGCCCGCTGGGGTCTGCTGGTGCTGATGATCACCTTCGGGGCCTCGTTCGGTTCGGCCGTCATGGGGCGCGTGGCGCTGCTGGTCGGCAGGTTCCAGGAACTCCTGGGCCCCTGGTTGGGTATCTTGTGAACGATCCGCCGCGGGCGGCTTGACGAGGGGCCGGGCGGGTGCCTAGACTGGTTCGACGCGACGCGCCCGGCGTCGCGACGCAATCCGCGCGGCGGAAGGGTGAGGCGTGACCCAGGATCGCATGACCCGCTACTTCGAGATGCAGCAGGATCGCCGGCCTCGCGGCCGGTTCTTCATCCCGCTGGCCGATCTCTACCGCACGGCCGGACGTCTGGAGTCCGCTTCGGCCCTGCTCGAAGAGGGGCTCTCCCGGTGCGCCGACTCGTTGTCGGCGCGGATCGTCCTGGCCCGTGTCCGCCGGGATCAGGGCCGGGCGGGCGAGGCCCGCGATCTCGCCCGCGAGGTGCTCGACCGCGACCCCGACCACCGTGAAGCGCCGCAGCTGCTGGCCCTGCCGGACCGCGCGCCGGCGGCGACGATGCCCGCCGCCGAAGCGGCCCCCGCGCCGGAACCGGCCGCGGCCGCGCCGCAGGAGGCGTATCCCGTCGATCTCGATCCGAGCGACGTGACCGATGACGCTCAGGTTGCCGGCGACACGTCGCCGGACGAGGTTCCCTGGTCGCCGCCACCCGCCTCCGCACCGGAGACGGCGGCTGCCGCACCCGCCGCCGAAGCCGGCCCGGCGCCGCGCTTCCTGACCCAGACCCTGGCCGAGATCTACCTGGCCCAGGGACACCGCCAGAAGGCGCTCGCGATCCTGCGCCGCCTGCTGGCCGAGCATCCGGAACGCGACGACGTGGCCCGCGAGATCGCCGCCCTGGAAGCGGTCGACGCGACGGTGGAGTCGATGGCCGGCGCGACGGTCCCGGCCGGGACAGACACCACGCCGGGTGCGGGGGACGCACCCGGCGGCGTTGCGACGGCGGCCGATCCCAACCGCGCCCGTTTCGAAGCCTGGATCGACCGGCAGCAGGGCGGTCCGGCGTGAAGGCGCCCCTGGTCGCGGTCCTCAACGGTCCGAACCTGAGCCAGCTCGGCCGTCGCGAGGCCGAACACTACCCGGCGCTCACGCTCGCCCAGCTCGACGCCGTCTGCGTGGCCGAAGGCGAGGCGCTCGGCCTGCGCGTCGTCTGCCACCAGACCGAAGCCGAGGGCGAACTCGTGGCCCTGATCCATCGCTGGGGAAACGAGGCCGACGCGCTGGTGGTCAACGCCGCCGCCTACACCCACACCTCGGTGGCGGTGCGCGACGCCCTGCTCTGCATCGCGGCGCCCGTGGTCGAGGTCCACCTTTCCAATCCCGACGCCCGCGAACCCTTCCGCCGACGGAACCTGCTGCGCGACGTCGTCGCGGCGTCGGTAAGCGGCTTCGGTGTCGACAGTTACCGTCTCGCGTTGCGGGGCGTGCACGGGATGCTGTCCGGCGGCAACGCCTGATTGCCAACGTGCGGAACAGATGTTATCAATAGTGGGCATTTTCACGCTGTCCACCGGAGCGCAACCCGTACAGGAGTGACCGAGTTGGCTGACACGAGCGATTTCCGCAACGGCATGGTCCTGAACTACAAGAACGGGCTGTGGGCCATCGTCGATTTCCAGCACGTGAAGCCGGGCAAGGGCTCGGCCTTCGTGCGCACGAAGATGAAGAACGTCGAGACCGGGAAGGTCGTCGAGGACACCTTCCGCTCCGGCGAACGGTTCGAGGAAGTCCGACTCGAACGGCGGGACTTCCAGTTCCTCTACGCCGACGGCGAGTTCATGACCTTCATGAGTCTCGAGACCTACGAGCAGATCTCCCTGCCTCGCGACACGCTCGGCGACCTATCCAAGTACGTGAAGGAGAGCGAGACCGTCAGCATGCTGCTGCGCGACGGCAAGCCCGTGACGGTCGAAGCCCCCAACACGGTCGAACTGAAGGTGGCGCAGACCGATCCGGGCCTGCGCGGCGATACCGCCCAGGGCGCGTCGAAACCCGCGACGCTGGAGACGGGCCTCGTCGTCCAGGTGCCGCTGTTCATCGAGGAAGGCGCGATCCTCAGGATCGACACCCGCACGGGCAAGTACCTCGGGCGCGTCTGAGGACGCAGCCCCCGGCCGGAAGGGGAGACCATGGATCTCAACAAGGTGCGCGAGCTGGTCAAGCTGGTCGAGGAGAGCCGCATCGACGAGCTGGAAGTGATCGACAAGGACACCACGATCCGCATCCAGAAGCACGCGACGCCGTCCACCCACGTGGCCTACGCCACCACGCTGCCCGCGGCGCCGGCCGTGGCGCCGGCCGCGGCGCCGCTCCCGGCGGCCGCCCCGGCGGGCTCCGCCGCCCCCGCGACCAACCCGGAGCGGGCGAAGTGGCGCGAGATCCGCTCGCCCATCGTCGGCACGCTGTACCGGGCGTCCTCGCCGGACGTGCCGAACTTCGTCAACACGGGAGATGTGATCAAGCAGGGACAGACCCTGTGCATCATCGAAGCCATGAAGGTCATGAACGAGATCGAGGCCGAGTTCGGCGGCGTTATCAAGGAGATCCTGGTCGAGAACGCCACGCCGGTGGAAGCAGAGGCGATCCTCTTCCTCGTGGACCCCGCCTGACCCGGTCCTTCGCGACGGCGCGCGCCCTCGCGGGGCTGAGCGCCTTATGCTCCCCGCTTCCGGCTTGCCATTTTCCGGCGCCGGCCGGACAATCCTCCGGCGGTCCCCGCGCCCGCCACCGCACCCCGCCACGACAGGAGAGACGCGGATGTTCGAGAAGATCCTGATCGCCAACCGCGGCGAGATCGCCCTGCGCATCATGCGCGCCTGCCGCGAGATGGGCATCCAGTGCGTCGCCGTGCACTCCAGCGCGGACGCCGAGAGCCTGCACGTGAAGTACGCCGACGAGTCGGTGTGCGTCGGCCAGAAGACCAGCGCCGAGAGCTACCTGAACATCCCCAACATCATCGCGGCGGCCGAGATCACCGGGGCGGACGCCATCCATCCGGGCTACGGCTTCCTGGCCGAGAACGCCGGCTTCGCCGAGATCTGCATCGAGAACGACTTTGTCTGGATCGGGCCCACCGCCGAGATCATCCGCAGCATGGGCGACAAGGCCCAGGCCAAGCGCACGGCGACCGAGGCCGGCGTGCCCACGGTGCCGGGCAGCCCCGGCCTGCTGGAGAGCGCCGACGAGGCAGCCGCGTTCGCCGCCGTGGCCGGCTACCCGGTGATCATCAAGGCCACCGCCGGCGGCGGCGGCAAGGGCATGCGCGTCGCGCGCAACGACGAGGAGCTGCGCTCGAGCTACGCCACGGCCCGCGCCGAGGCCGGCGCGTCCTTCGGCAACGACGGCGTCTACGTCGAGAAGTACCTGGAGAACCCGCGCCACATCGAGATCCAGGTGCTCGGGGACAAGCACGGCCACATCGTCCACCTGGGCGAGCGCGACTGCTCGGTGCAGCGCCGCCACCAGAAGCTCATCGAGGAGGCCCCGTCGCCCGTCGTGTCGCCGGAACTGCGCCGGCGCATGGGCGAGGCCGCGGTCCAGTTGGCCGCGCGCGTCGGCTACGACTCGACCGGCACGGTGGAGTTCCTGCTCGACGAGGACGGCTCGTTCTACTTCATGGAGATGAACACCCGCATCCAGGTCGAGCACCCCGTCACTGAGATGATCACGGGCATCGACCTCGTGAAGTGGCAGATCTCGGTGGCCGCCGGCGTGCCCCTGGACTTCGTCCAGGACGACGTGGTGCTGCGCGGACACGCCATGGAGTGCCGCATCAACGCGGAGAACCCGTCGCGCGACTTCATGCCCTGCCCGGGCCGCATCTTCTTCTTCCACGCGCCCGGCGGCCCCGGCGTGCGGGTCGACAGCCACATCTACAGCGAGTACCAGGTGCCGCCCTACTACGACTCGCTGCTCGCCAAGCTGATCACCTTCGGGAAGGATCGCGACGAGGCCGTCCGCCGCATGGCGCGCGCGCTGCAGGAATGCGTCATCGAGGGCGTGCCCACGTCGATACCCTTCCACCGGGAAGTCCTGCGCAACCCGATCTTCCTGGCCGGGCAGGCCACCACGAAGTTCCTCGACACGGAAATGTCCGGTCTCAAGGAGGCGATCGAAGCCCGTGTCGTCGCGGAAGAAGCGTAACCGGACCGGGGCCGGAGCCTGGTGGCGGTCCCCGCGGCTCGGCGGCCTGCTGCACCTGGCGCTGGCCGTCTACGCGGCCATCGCGCTCGGCGGGCCGGCGGCCTCCTGGTGGTCCCTGGCCAACGGCGAACCCGGGGCGAGCCCGGTGCTGCCCGGCAACCCGGGCGGACCGGTCGGCGCCCTGGTCGCGCTGGCGGTGCGCACGATGCTGGGAGACCTGTGGTGCTGGGCCCTGCCGGCGCTGCTGGCGCTGCGCGGTCTGGGCCTGCTGGTGCGCGGGGAAGCGTCCCGTCTGTTCCTGGCGAGCCGACTGATCCCGCTGTGGCTCGCTTCGGCCGTCTGGCTGGGCCAGTCCGGATGGCCCCTGGCGGCGCCTCAGGCCGCGGCCTGGGGCGGGGCACCCGGTTACGGGCTGGCGCGCGGTTTCACCGCCCTGTTCGGCCGCTGGGGCGCCGGCATCTTCCTGTCGTTCCTGCTGCTGACCGCCGTGCTGCGCGCCACGCACCCCTGGCTGCCGTCGCTGCTCGGCCGTCTGGGACCTTTGGGGGCGGCCCTGGGCGCCGGCCTGGCGGCCGCCTGGCGCGGGTTCGCCTGGCTCCTGCTGTTGCCCTGGCGCCTGGTGCGCGGCATCGGCGGCACGTGGCGGGGCGCCGCCGCGACGGCCAGGGACGAGGCCGGGCGGCGCGCCGTGGAACCAGCGCCGGCGCCGGCGGGTGTCGCCGCCGCCCCCCCCCGCACGGTGCAGGCCGCCGCCTCGACGGCCGCGGCGCCCCCCCGCGTCGTGCACGTCCCGCCCGACCACGAGCGCAACGCCGTGGCGGATTTCGACGAGGAGGATGGCCCGCCGGCGCCGGCGGGCCGGCGCGCCTCGGCCCCGGGCTCGCCCGAGTCGTTCCCCGAGGTCACCTCCGGCCTGGTGGACCCGGCGGTGCCGCTGCCGCTGCCCGACCTCTCGGTGCTGCGCGAGCCGCCGACCGACCGCGTGGCCGTCGCCGAGGAACAACTGCACGCCGCGGCCGACCTGCTCGAGGAGACGCTGCGCTCGTTCGGCGTCGAAGGCGCCGTCAAGGACGTGCGCCCCGGCCCCGTGGTGACCACCTACGAGTACCAGCCCGCGTCCGGGATCAAGGTGAACGCCATCGTGCAGCGTTCGGACGACCTGGCACTGGCGATGAAGGCCCGCTCCATCCGCATGGAGGCACCCATCCCCGGCAAGGCGGCCGTCGGCATCGAGATCCCCAACCCGACACAGCAGATCGTCTCGATGAAGGAAGTCTACGTCCAGGCCGCCGACCGCATGCGCACCCCGCTGAGCGTGGTGCTGGGCCGCGACGTCTTCGGCGAGGCGGTGACGATCGACCTCGCCGACCAGCCCCACCTGCTGGTGGCCGGTTCGACCGGCAGCGGCAAGAGCGTCTGCGTCAACGCCATGATCAGCTCGCTGCTGCTGCGCTGCGACCCCTCCCTGGTCCGGCTGCTGCTGATCGATCCCAAGATGCTGGAGCTGAACGTCTACAACGACATCCCGCACCTGCTGCTGCCGGTGGTGACCGACCCCAAGGACGCGTTGCGGGCGCTGAAGTGGATGGAAGCCCAGATGGACCACCGCTACCGGCGCCTCTCGCGCCACAGCGTGCGCAACATCGAGGGCTACAACCGCAAGGTGGCCGCCGGCGAGATCGCGGGCGACGACGGCGTTGCGGTCAGCGAACCGATGCCCTACTACGTCTGCATCGTCGACGAGCTGGCGGACCTCATGATCCAGCTCGGCCAGGAGATCGAGATGCCGATCACCCGGATCGCCCAGAAGGCGCGCGCCGTGGGCATCCACCTGGTGCTGGCGACGCAGCGCCCGAGCGTCGACGTGCTGACCGGCGTGATCAAGGCCAACATCCCCTGCCGCATCGCCTTCCGGGTCATCCAGAAGAACGACTCCCGCACCATCCTGGACGCGAACGGGGCCGAGAAGCTCCTGGGCAAGGGCGACATGCTCTACCTGCAGCCGGGCCGGGCCACGCCGGTGCGCGTCCACGGCGCCTTCATCGACATCGAGGAGTGCGAGGCCCTGGCCGCCCACTGGCGCCAGTTCAAGGACGTGACGCGTCCCATCACCCTGGACGAGGAGCGCGAGGAGGCTACCGGGCTGGACCTCGAGGACGACCCGCTGTTCGAGAAGGCGCGCGAGATCATCGTGCTGTCCCAGCACGGCTCGACCTCGATGCTGCAGCGCAAACTGCAGATCGGCTACGCCCGCGCCGGCCGGCTCATGGACCTGCTCGAGCAGGCCGGCGTGGTGGGGCCGTTCATCGGCAGCAAGGCCCGCGAGGTCGTCATGAAGCCCGACGACCTCAGCGCCCTGCGCGAGTTCGAGCAGGACAGCCTCACGTGAGCCGCCGCTCCGTCCACTGCCGCACCCTCGGCTGCGACAAGAACCTGGTGGACAGCGAGGCGCTGCTCGGCCGCTTCGCCGCGCGCGGCATCCCCGTCACGACCGTGCCCGACGACGCCGACATCTGGGTGCTGAACACCTGCGGCTTCATCGAGGCCGCGCGTCGCGACAGCTACGAGGCCATCGCCGAAATGTGCGCCACCAAGGGCGCGCGCACGCTCGTGGTGACGGGTTGCCTGTCCCAGGAGCACGGCGAGAGCATCGCGCGCGACTACCCGCTGGTCGACCTGGTCAACGGCGTCGGCAACTTCGACCGCCTGCTCGACGCCCTGGAACTGGGGCAGGACCGCGTCCCGGTCGCGCGGCCCGAGGACGCCCGCTACGAGGGGATGGCCGACCGCCCCCTGCTGACGCCGCCGCACCTGGCGTTCCTGAAGATCTCCGAGGGCTGCAACTTCCGCTGCGCCTTCTGCCGCATCCCCCTGATCCGCGGCGACCAGCGCTCGCGGCCGGTGGCCGAGCTCGCCGACGAGGCCCGCCGGCTGGCCGCGCGCGGGGTGCGCGAGCTGATGCTGGTGTCCCAGAACACCAGCGACTACGGCCGCGGCGCCGGCGAGGACCTCCACGATCTCGCGGCGGCGCTCGGGGAGGTCGACGGCCTGCGCTGGCTGCGCCTGCATTACCTGTATCCGGGTCTGATCGGCGCCGACCGGTTCCGCCGCCTGCTCGATCTGCCCAAGGTGCTGCCTTACGTGGACATGCCGATCCAGCACGCCTCGCCGGCGGTGCTGCGCCGCATGAACCGGCCCTTCGACGCCGGGAAGCTGGCGCGCTTCTTCGAAGAGCTGCGCCGCGACCGGCCCGACCTGGTGCTGCGCACCACGCTGCTGCTGGGATTCCCCGGCGAAGAGGAGGAGGACGTCGAGGCCGTGGCCGACTTCCTCGAACGCATCAGGTTTGACCACGTGGGCACCTACCGCTATTCTCCCGAGGCGGGAACCGCCGGCGCGGACTTCGACGACGCCCCCGACCCCGAGGAGGTCGCCGACCGCGAGGCCCGCATCACGGACCTCCAGGCGGACATCGCCCGCGGACGGCAGCTGACCAGGCTGGGGGGGGAGTTCGAGGTCGTCGTCGACAGCGTCGGCGACGGCGCCGAGTGGGGCGACCTGCTGGCCGATCTCGCCGCAGGTGATCTGGAAGAAGAGGATCGGGAACCCGGCACCGCGGATCCGCGTTCGCTGGGCGCGGGTCCGGTGGCCGTCGCCCGCAGCCGCCACTTCGCCTACGACACGGACGGGGTCGTGCTGCTCGACGGGCGCGGCCTCTCGGCCGGGGACTGGCTCACGGCCCGCTTCGCCGCCGTCACGCCCTTCGACGTCCTGGGTGTGCGCGCTGCGGCGCGGGGAAAGGAATGCTGATGAGACTGACCGCCGCCGTCGCGACGGCCCTGACCCTGAGCCTGGCCCTCGCCGGCGCGGCCGGGGCCGGGGACGGGACCCTACCCTTCGCCGCCGGTCCCGACACCGTGCGCACGAACCTGTGGCTGACCCAGGCCCTCTTCGCGGACATCGTGCGCGAGGCCGCCGCCGTCCTGCCGGCCGACAGCTCCCGCGTCGCGCTGCGCCCTCTCGTCAAGCACGCCGCCCAGCCGCTCTTCGAGCCGGCCGCGTTCGCCGAGTTGACGGCCGCCGGCCACGAGGTCCTGCTCGACGAGACGGACGTGGCGGCGACGAAGTCGACCACCCCGGTCGAGGCGGACTACGAGTTCCGCTACTACATCGAGGACGTGGACCTGAGCTACCCGCGGGTGGGCCGGCGTTTCGGCCTCTGGCGCACCTGGCTGGACCGGGAGTTCCAGGCGGTGGTGCAGGTGTCGGTGCTCGAGAAGGCCACCGGGCGCCTGCTGCTGGACAAGCGGATGACCCGCGGATATGCCGACCGCATCCCGGCCGGCCATCTCGAGGCCGTGGACGCGGCGACCTACGGGTTCACCACCGCCGACCCCGCCGAGGGCGGATTGCGGTCGATCCTCGAGGAGCTCGTCGTCGTGGGCGCCCTGACCGGCCTCGTGGCGGTCTATTTCGCCAACTCCGGCAACTGAAACGCCGCCGGAACCCGGGAGGACACGTGCAGGCACGCCGTTCAACGCCGCGATGGCCGCTCCTGATCACGGCGGCCGCCCTGGCCGCCGCGCTCGCCGGCTGCGGATATTCCAACCCCCATCCCGCCGGCTCCTACGAGCGCGCGCTGGCCTACGCCGACCGCGGCAAGCACCGCGAGGCCGTCGACGCCTACACCGCGTTCCTGCGCCGCAGCCCGACCGACAGCCTGGCCGCCCGGGCCCAGCTGGAGAAGGCCCGATCCTACGTCGCTTCCGAGGAGTATCCCCTCGCCGCGGTCGAACTGCAGATCCTGCGCCAGGAGTACCCCAACAGCGAGCTGGTCGAGGAGGCCCTCTTCGAGGAGTCGCGCGCGCACCTGCTCCAGGTCGGCGGCGTGCAGCGCGACGTCACGCCGGCCCGCGAGGCCCGCGTACTGTTCCGCAGCTTCCTGCAGACCTATCCCGCCTCGGCGCGCGCCGACGCGGCCAGGGCCCACCTCGTGGAGATCAGCGACGTGCTGGCGCTCAAGCAGCTCGGCGTGGTCGAAGTCTACCGCCAGCTCCACAAGCCCGGCGCGATGGCGGTCACCCTCGACCGGCTCATCGCCGAGGAGCCGGAGACGAAGCACCGCGACCGGATCCTGATGGACCGCGCCCGTCTCGCCCTGCGCCAGAGCGACGCGCCGCGGGCGCGCGAGGTCCTGGAGATGCTCCTGCGCGAGCGCCCTGACAGCAAGCTCGTACCCGAAGCGCGGAAGCTCCTGGACGGGCTGCCGGCCGCCGCACCATGAGGCTGGCGGCTCCATGAAGCCGGCGCGGTCATGAGGCTGGCGATCTACGGCGGCGCCTTCGATCCCTTCCACGCCGGCCATCTGGCCGTGATCCGCGAACTGCTGTCCCGCGACCTCTGCGACCGGGTGCTGGTGGTGCCCGCCGGGCGCTCGCCGCTGAAACCGCCGGCGCACGCCCCGGCCGACGACCGTCTGGCCATGGTCCGCCTGGGCACCGCCGGCCTCGACGGCGTCGAGATCTGGGAAGGCGAACTCGCCCGCGCCGGACCGAGCCGGACCGCGGACACGCTGGAGGCGCTCGCCGGACTCCACCCTCGGGACCAATTGTGGCTCGTGCTGGGGGAGGACGCCTGGCGCGGACTGGACGGCTGGCACCGACCCGCGCGCGTCCTGGAACTGGCCCGCCCGCTCGTGCTCGCCCGCGACGGGCGCGCGCCCGATCCGGCGACGCTGCCGCCCGGTGCGGTGGCGCTGCCCGACTTCTCGGTCCCCGCCGCGAGCCGCGAGATCCGCGAACTGTTGTGCCGCGGGCAGGCGGTCGGGGACCTGCTGCCACCCGCCGTCGCCGCCTACATCCGCGAGCGCCGGCTCTACGGCAGCGGAAAGGACGCCCCGTGTCCCTGATCCTCGTCGACGGCTCGGCCCTGTTCTACCGCGCGCACTACGCGTTCGCGGGACGGCCCCTGACCTCGCCGACCGGCGAGCCGACGTCCGTCGCCTTCGGGTTCTGCATGGGCGTGCTGCGCGTGATCGAGGAGCGCCGCCCGCAGCATCTGGCCGTGGTCTTCGACCGCCCCGGCCCCGTCTTCCGCCACGCGATGTACCCCGCGTACAAGGCCAACCGCAAGCCCATGCCCCCGGAACTCGCCGTCCAGCTGCCGCGGCTGCGCGAGGTGCTCGACGCGTGGGGCGTCGCGGTGCTGGAGCGCGACGGCTTCGAGGCGGACGACCTCATGGCCACGCTGGCCCGGCTCAGCGCGGGCGTCGCCGACCGGGTGTGGTTCTACACGGGCGACAAGGACTTCCAGCAGCTGCTGGACGAGCGGACGGGCATGCTCAAGCCGGGGGCGCGCGGCGCCGAGATCGTCGAAGTGGGTCCGCAGGACGTGCAGCGCGAGTTCGGCGTGGCGCCGCGGACGCTGGTCGACGTCTTCGCCCTCTGCGGCGACAGCAGCGACAACATTCCGGGCGCGCCCGGCATCGGCGTCAAGACCGCGGCCAAGCTCGTGGCCGACGCGGGTTCGCTCGACGAGCTCTACCGGAGCCTGGACCGCCCGGGCGTCACCGCCCGCCTGCGCCGCATCCTGCTGGAGAACCGCGACCAGGTCGAGCTGTCGCGCCGCCTGTTCACGATCGACGAGGCGGTTCCGCTCACGCCGGACTGGGAGGCGATGCGCACCGTGCTGCCGACGAACGCCGCCGCGCGCGCGTTGCTCGCCGATCTGGGGCTGCGCCAGGTCCAGGCGTTGAGCGACCGGCTCCAGGCGCGCGGCATCGGCGCCGCGCCGCTGGTTCCGGAACCGTCCGCCGACAGCGGGGCGACGCCGTCCGGCCCTGCGCCGGGACCGGACTACCGCCTGCTGGCGACACCCAAAGACCTCACAGCGTGGTTGAATGAACTACCCCAAGGTGTTCCCCTGGCTGTGGATACGGAAACAGACGGCTTGCGGACCGACCGCGCCCGGCTGGTGGGCGTCTCGCTCGCGGTCCGGCCCGGCGCCGCAGTCTACATCCCGGTGCTGGAACGGCGCGGCGAGGCCCAGGGCTCCCTCTTCGCCGCCGCGGCCGAGACCGACCACCTGGCCTGGATCCGCCCCCTGCTCGCGCCGGTCCTGGCGGACCCGGTCCGCGAGAAGGTCGGCCAGAACCTGAAGTTCGACGAGTGGATCCTCGCGCGCCACGGGCTGCCCCTGGGCGGCCCCCGCTTCGACACCATGGTCGCCGCCTACGTCCTGGACCCGTCGCGCCCGAGCTTCGGCCTCGACGAGCTGTCGCAGGCGTGCCTCGGCGTCACGCCGATCCCCTACGCGGGCCTGTTCGCCGAGAACGACCGCGTCCGCGACATCCTGGGCGTGCCGCTCGACCGGCTCTGCGACTACGCAGCCGAGGACGCCGACCTCACACTTCGCCTGCGCGAGCGCTTCGCCGCGGAACTCGCGGCGGCGCCGCAGCTGGAGCGGCTGTTCCGCGACCTGGAGATGCCGCTCTCGGAGATCCTCTACCGGATGGAGCGCCGCGGCATCCGCGTCGACACCGCGATGCTGTCGACCGTCGGCGACCGCTTCCGCGAGGAGCTCGCCGTTCTCGAGGCGCGCATCCACGAACATGCCGGCGGCCCGTTCAACGTGCAGAGCCCGAAGCAGCTGGCCGAGATCCTGTTCGGCCGCCTGAAGCTGAAGCCTTCCAAGAAGACCGCCTCGGGCTGGAGCACCGACGTCTCGGTGCTCGAGGATCTGGCGGCGGAACACCCGCTGCCCGCCCTGGTCCTGGAGCACCGGCAGCTGGCGAAGCTGCTGGGCACCTACGTCGAGGCGCTCGTCGAGCTCGTGGATCCCGCCACCGGCCTGGTCCACACCTCGTTCAACCAGGCGGTGGCTGCGACGGGGCGGCTGTCCTCTTCCGACCCGAACCTGCAGAACATCCCCGTGCGCTCGGAGAACGGCCGCCTGATCCGCCGCGCCTTCGTGCCGCGCGACCCCGGTGCGGTCTTCCTCTCGGCCGACTACTCGCAGATCGAGCTGCGCCTGCTGGCGCACCTCAGCGGCGACGCGGAGCTGATCGCCACCTTCCACGCCGGCGGCGACGTGCACCGCCGCACCGCGGCCCTCATCAACGGTGTGCCCGAAGCCGACGTCACCTCGCAGATGCGCTCGCGCGCCAAGGCCATCAACTTCGGCGTGATCTACGGGATGGGCGCCCGCGCCCTGGCCCGCCGGGTCGCGGTGCCCGTGCGCGAGGCGGCCGCCTTCATCGACGCCTATTTCCGGACGTACCCGGGCGTGCGCGACTACATCGCGGCGACGCGCGAGTCCGCCCGCCGCGACGGCTACGTCACGACGATGTCGGGCCGTAGGCGGCCGCTGCCCGACCTCGCCTCGGACGACCCGCGGCGCCGCAGCCTCGCCGAGCGCATGGCGGTCAACACGCCGATCCAGGGGACCGCCGCCGACCTCATCAAGGAGGCGATGCTGCGCGTCGACCGCGAACTGCGGCAGACTGGCTCCGGCGCGCTGCTGCTGCTGCAGGTCCACGACGAACTGCTCCTGGAGGTCCCGCGCGACGAGCTCGCGACGGTCGCGACGCTGGTGCGGGAGGCCATGGAGCAGGTCGCCGACCTCGCCGTGCCCCTGCTGGTGGACGTCCACGACGGCGCCGACTGGGCGGAAGCCCATGGCTGAGCGCAACGCCCCGGCCGAACGCCGGCTGCTGCACTGGGTGGTGACCGGCCCGATCGGCGCCGGCAAGTCCCTGGCCGTCTCGGAGCTGGCCGCGCTCGGCGCACGGGTCGTCGACGCCGACGCCGAGGGGCGCGCACTGCTGCGCGAGCCGGGGATGCCGGCGTCCGTGGCGGCCGCGCTGGGCGCCGGCGTCGTGCGCGCGGGGGAGGTGGACCGCGCCGCCGTCGCCGCGCTCGTCTTCGCCGACCCGCAGGCGCTCGCGCGTCTCGACGCGCTGGTGCACCCGCGCCTGGCGGCGCGGATCGCGGCCCGCCTGCGGGAACACGAGGCGGCGGCCGGGGAGCCGGGCCTTGCAGTTGTCGAGGCAGCCGTGTACTTTCTGCTTCCGCCGTTCGGGCCGGTGGATCTGGTGGTGGCGATCGACGCCCCGCTGGAGCTCAGGGTGAGCCGCCTGGCCGCCTCGGGCCGGCTCGACGCCGCGGCGGCCCGCGTCCGCGCCGACGCCCAGCGCCACCTGCTGGACGCCTTCTCCCGCGCCGACGTCGTCCTGCGCAACGAGGGCGGACCCGGGGACCTGCGCCGCGCGGTGCGCGAGCTGGTCGCCGCCCGTGCGCCGCTGTTGCGGAGTCCCGAAGCGCCACCCCAGGAGGGGACATGAAGGAGCAGTTCGACGAACTCCGCGCCCAGCAGGACCGCCTCGCGCGCCTGAAGGAGGGGCTTTGACCTTCCGCAACTCCAGGCGGAATTCGCGACGCTGCAGGGCCGGCAATCCGAGCCGGGCTTCTGGCAGGACCGGGCGGCCGCCGAGCAGGTGACCCGCCGCCAGCGCGTGCTCAAGGTCTGGCTCGAGCCGGTCGCGGCGGCCGAAGCGGCCGTGGCCGACCTTGGGGTGCTGGCCGAACTGGCGCAGCAGGAGGACGACGAGGGCGTCGCCGGCGAGGTCCGCGAGGGCGTGGCCGAACTGGTCCGGCAGCTGGACCGCCTGGAGGCCCAGTTCCTGCTCAGCGGCCCCGACGACGCGCGCGGCGCCCTGCTGGAGATCCACCCCGGCGCCGGCGGCACCGAGAGCCAGGACTGGGCCGAGATGCTGCTGCGCATGTACCGCCGCTACCTCGAACGCAACAAGCTCGACTTCGAGGTCCTGGACCTGCAGGCGGGCGACGAGGCCGGTGTCAAGAGCGCCATCCTGGAGATCAAGTCCGAGTTCGCCTACGGCTACCTCAAGAGCGAGTCCGGGGTGCACCGCCTGGTGCGCATCTCGCCCTTCGACGCGCAGAGCCGGCGCCACACCTCCTTCGCCTCGGTGTTCGTCTTCCCGCTCATCGAGGACGAGGTCGAGGTGGAGATCAACGAGCAGGACCTGCGGGTCGACACCTTCCGCGCCAGCGGCGCGGGCGGCCAGCACGTCAACAAGACCGACAGCGCCGTGCGCATGACCCACCTGCCGACCGGCCTGGTGGTCCAGTGCCAGAGCGAGCGCTCCCAGCTGCGCAATCGCGAGAGCGCCCTGACGATGATGCGGGCGAAGCTGTACATGCGGAAGCTGGAGGAGGAGCGCCAGAAGCGCGCGGCGATCGAGGACGAGAAGATGGAGATCGCCTGGGGCAGCCAGATCCGCTCCTACGTGCTGCAGCCCTACACGAAGGTCAAGGACCACCGCACCGAGCAGGAGACGGGCAACGCCGTCGGCGTCCTGGACGGCGATCTCGAGCCCTTCATCGACGCGTACCTGCGCCAGACCAGCCGCGCCGCGCGTTGAGCGGCCGAGGAGGCCCCGTGTCCGAGAACGAACCGCAGCCCCTGCACCGCCTGGTCGAGGAACGCCTGCGCAAGCTGGAGGCCCTCGCCGAACGCGGCGAGCCCTACCCGTACCGCTACGACCGCACGCACACCAGCGCCGGCCTGGCCGCCGCCGAGGCGGAGCTCACGGCCTCCGGCGCCACGGTCCGCATCGCCGGGCGCATCATGGCCAAGCGCAGCGCCGGCAAGACGATCTTCCTGCCGCTGCAGGACGGCGAGGGCCGCATCCAGATCTACGCCCGGCGCGACGACCTGGGCGAACAGGACTACGACGCCTTCAAGAAGCTGCTGGACCTGGGCGACCTGATCGGCGTCTCCGGCAAGCTCTTCCGGACGAACACCGGCGAGCTGACGGTGCACGTCTCCGCCTGGGAGCTGCTGGCCAAGTCCCTGCGGCCCCTGCCCGAGAAGTTCCACGACATGAGCCTGGAGCTGCGCAGCCGCAAGCGCCACCTCGACCTGATCATGAACCCCGAGTCCCGCGAACGCTTCCGCCGCCGCTCGGCGCTGCTGGACCACGTGCGCCGTTTCCTGATCGACCGGGACTTCCTGGAGGTCGAGACGCCCGTCCTGCAGCCCCTCTACGGCGGCGCCACGGCGCGGCCCTTCACGACGCACCACAACGCGCTCGACCAGCGCCTGTACCTGCGCATCGCCGACGAGCTCTACCTCAAGCGCCTGATCGTGGGCGGGCTCGAGCGGGTCTTCGAGTTCTGCAAGGACTTCCGCAACGAGGGCATGGACCGCACCCACAATCCCGAGTTCACGATGATGGAGTGCTACGCGGCGTACTGGGACTACCACGACATGATGGACCTGGTCGAGACGCTCATGCGCCAGCTGGCCGAGAAGTTCGGCGTCGACGGGCGGATCTCCTACGGCGGCCACGAGTTGGACTTCAGCGGCGGCTTCCGGCGGCTGCGCTTCCTGGACGGGCTGCAGGAGACGACCGGCGTCGACTTCCGCGGCCTCGACCGCGAGGAGATCCGGGCCCACGCCGAGCGGCTCGGCGTGCCGGTGCGGCCCGAGATGGGCGCCGACAAGATCCTCGACGCGATGTTCGGCGAGCTGGTCGAACCGACCCTCATCCAGCCGACCTTCGTGATGGACCACCCCAAGGAGCTGTCGCCGCTGGCCAAGGGGCACCGCGACGATCCGGCCCTGGTCGAGCGCTTCGAGGGCTTCGTGGCGGGGTTCGAGATCTGCAACTCGTTCTCCGAGCTGAACGACCCGCGCGAGCAGCGCCGCCGCTTCGCCGACCAGATGGACCTGCGGGCCAAGGGGGACGACGAGGCCCAGGTCATGGACGAGGACTATCTCGAGGCCCTGGAGATCGGCATGCCGCCGACCGGCGGCCTGGGCGTCGGCCTCGATCGCCTGGTGATGCTGTTCACGGACTGCAACGCGATCCGCGACGTGCTGCTGTTCCCGGCCATGCGCCCGGAGGAGTGAGCGGAACATGCGCTTCGCCCTCTACATCGCCCGCCGCCACCTGCGCAGCCGCCGCCGTTCCCGGTTCGTCAACCGGGTCACCGTGACGGCCATCGCCGGCATCACGATCGGCGTCATGGTCCTGGACCTGACGCTCGCCATCATGAACGGCCTGCACGTCGAGCTGCGCAGCACCTTCGTCGACAACATGCCCATGGTGACCATCGTCTCGACCCGCCCCGAGGGCCTGCGGGACGTGGGCTCGATCATGGACCGCATCGGCGCCGTGCCCGGCGTCGAGGGCGTGGCGCCCTTCGTCCGCCAGGAGGTGGTCGTCAGCTTCGGCCGCCGCGGCGTGCCGGCCCAGCACCGCGCGTCCGTGGTCTGGGGCGTCGATCCCGACCTGCAGGAGGCGGTGACGCCCCTGTCGCGGCACCTGCTGCCGCCGCAGGCCAGCCTGCGGGCCCTGCGCGGCGGCGACGGCGTCCCGGCGGTGGTCGTGGGCGCCGAGCTGGCCGCCTCGCTCTACGCGGGCCTCGGCGACACCCTGGTGATCACCGCGCCCCGCGGCGAGCTCGACCTGCAGAACCTGGCGTCGGAGAGCCGGCGCTTCGTGGTCGCGGGCTTCCTGGACACCGGCCTCTACGACTTCGACGCCCGCTTCGTCTACATGCCGCTGGCGGCCGCGCAGGAGTTCTTCGGCTACGAGTCCGACGGCGTGACGGCGATCGGAGTGCGCTCCGCCGACATGATGGCGGCGCCGGAGCTCGGCGAGGCGATCCGCCGGGAGCTGGGTCCCTTCGACTACGCGGCCAACGACTGGATCGCCCTGAACCGCAACCTCTTCGACTGGGTCCGCTACGAGAAGGTCATGATGTTCGTGCTGCTGGGGCTGGTGATCCTGGTCGCGGCCTTCAACATCGTGGGCATCCTGACCATGATGGTGGGCGAACGGCGGCGCGAGATCGGCATCCTGCTGTCCATGGGCGCGCGGCGCCGCCAGATCCAGACGATCTTCCTGCTCGAGGGGTGCTACGTGGGTATCTGGGGCACGGCGCTCGGGACGCTGCTGGGCTGGCTGGGCACCGTGTACCTCGACAAGGTCGGCATCCGCATCCCCGGCGACGTCTACTTCATGGACCACGTGCCGGTCGTGGCCCAGGCGGGCGACTTCCTGGGCGTGGCCGCGGCCGCGCTGGTCATCACCCTGCTGGCGACGCTGCTGCCCAGCGGCGAAGCCGCCCGGCTGCGGCCCATGGACATCATCCGCTACACGTAGAGAGAGGCGACGGTGGCACCCATCCTCGAAGCCCGCCGGCTGGACAAGAGCTTCCCCCGCGCCGGGGGGGCCGTGACCGTCCTGCAGGGCTGCGACTTCGCGCTGGCGGCCGGGGAGAACGTCGCCATCATCGGGCCCAGCGGCGCCGGCAAGAGCACCTTCCTGAACCTGGTCAGCGGGCTGGACGCCCCGACCGCCGGCGAGGTGCTCTACGACGGGAAGCCGCTGACCGGCCTGGGGCCCGACGGCTGGGCCGACTGGCGCCGCGCCCACGTCGGGTTCGTCTTCCAGTTCCACTTCCTGCTGCCCGACTTCACCGCCCTGGAGAACGTCCTGATGCCGGCGCGGCTGCGCGGCGACGCCGGCGCGCAGGCGGCCGAGCGGGCGCAGGGGCTGCTGGCGCGGATGGGCCTGGCCGACCGCGCCGGGCACCTGCCGGGGGAACTGTCCGGCGGCGAGCAGCAGCGCGTCGCCGTGGCCCGCGCCTACATGAACGCGCCGCGGCTCGTGCTCGCCGACGAGCCCTTCGGCAACCTCGACCTGCAGAAGGGCCGCGAGCTGGCCGACCTGCTGCTGTCCCTGGGCCGCGACGAGGGCAGCTCCCTGATCGTGGTGACCCACGACCTGGCGCTGGCCGCCAGGACCGACCGCATCCTCGAACTGCGCGCCGGGCGGCTGGCCGAGGCCCCCGCAGGCGTATCCTGAGCACACCGCGCTCAAGCCGTTCCCCCGCCGACCGATAACGACCGGCAGCACCCCCGCCGGTGGTCCCGGCGGGCGGCCTGCTGTATATTGAGCGCGGTGACCGGACGGTCCCCCGCCGCTAGGCGGCCAGTACGGCGAACGGAGGCGCGAGAGCATGAACGACCGCTTCACCCAGAGAGTGCGCAAGGTCCTGTTCCTGGCCCGCGACGAGGCCGGCCGTATGCAGCACGACTACATCGGCACCGAGCACCTGCTGCTCGGGATCATCCGCGAGGGCGAGGGCATCGCCGCGCGGGTGCTGCAGCGTCTCGGCGTCGATTTCGTGCAGATCCAGCAGTCGATCGAGGAGATCGTCAACCCGCAGAGCGGGACGATCACCATCGGCGAGATCCCCTTCACGCCGCGCGCCAAGCGCGTGCTGGAGATCTCCATCGACGAGGCCCGCATCCACAACCACAACTACGTGGGCACCGAGCACCTCCTGCTGGCCCTGATCAAGGAGGGGGAGGGCGTCGCCGCGCGCGTCCTGCAGGAGCTGGGCGCCGACCACGAGAAGGTGCGCCGCGAGGTCCTGAAGATGCTGGGCACGGTCGAGCGCCCCGCCGACGCCGACAAGGCGGTCAAGAAGCAGGAGACGCCGGTCCTCGACCAGTTCGGCCGCAACCTCACCGACATGGCCCGCGACGGCAAGCTGGACCCGACCATCGGCCGCAACCGCGAGATCGAGCGCGTGATCCAGATCCTCTCGCGCCGCAAGAAGAACAACCCGGTGCTGATCGGCGACCCCGGCGTGGGCAAGACCGCCATCGCCGAGGGCCTCGCCTCGCGCATCGTGGAGGGCAAGGTCCCGGGCACGCTGCGGGACAAGGAGATCGTCACCCTCGATCTCGCCAGCGTGGTGGCCGGCACCAAGTACCGCGGCCAGTTCGAGGAGCGCCTCAAGCAGATCATGGCGGAGATCCGCGAGAACGAGCACATCATCCTGTTCATCGACGAGCTGCACACGATCGTCGGGGCGGGCGGCGCCGAGGGCGCCATCGACGCCTCGAACATGCTCAAGCCGGCGCTCTCGCGCGGCGAGATCCAGTGCATCGGCGCCACGACGATGGACGAGTTCCGCAAGCATATCGAGAAGGACGGGGCGCTGGAGCGCCGCTTCCAGACCGTGATCGTCAACCCGCCGAGCGAGGAGGAGACCGTCGCCATCCTCTTCGGCCTGCGCGACCGCTACGAGGCCCACCACCGCGTCAAGTTCGACGACGACGCGATCAGGGCCGCCGTCTGGCTCAGCAACCGCTACATCTCCGGCCGCGCCCTGCCCGACAAGGCGATCGACGTGATCGACGAGGCCGGCTCGCGGGCCCGCCTGTCGATGGCCGTGGTGCCGCCCGACCTGCGCCAGATGGAGACGCAGATCAACGAGGTGGTCAAGGAGAAGGAAGCCGCCATCCAGGCCCAGGAGTTCGAGAAGGCCGCGCGCTTCCGCGACGAGGAGAAGGAACTCAAGCGCCAGCTCGGCGACCTCAAGAAGAACTGGAAGGTCGAGTCGAGCGACAGCGCCGCCATCGTCGACACCCGCCTGGTGTGCCGCGTCATCGCCGACATCACGGGCATCCCGGTGTCCGAGGTGGAGGAGGAGGAGACCCGCAAGCTCCTGCGCATGGAGGAGGAGCTCGGCAAGTGGATCATCGGCCAGTCGAACGCGCTCGACGCCGTCTCCAAGGCGATCCGGCGCAACCGCGCCGGCCTGCGCGACCCCCGCCGCCCCATCGGCTCCTTCCTGTTCACCGGTCCCACCGGCGTGGGCAAGACCGAGGTGGCGCGGCGGCTCGCCGAGTTCATGTTCGGCGACCAGACGTCGCTGATCCGCGTGGACATGAGCGAGTACATGGAGAAGTTCTCCGTCTCGCGGCTGGTCGGCGCCCCCCCGGGCTACGTCGGCTACGACGAGGGCGGCATGCTCACCGAGAAGGTGCGCCGCAAGCCGTACGCGGTGATCCTGCTGGACGAGATCGAGAAGGCCCACCACGACGTCTTCAACATCCTGCTGCAGGTCCTCGAGGACGGTCAGCTGACCGACAGCTTCGGCCGCACCGTCGACTTCAAGAACACCGTGCTGATCATGACCTCGAACGTGGGCAGCCGGCGGGCCAAGGAGAGCAAGCCCCTGGGCTTCGACTCCGAGCAGAAGGGCTACCACGACACGCGCCTGCGCGCGGTGATCGACCAGGACCTCAAGCGCACCTTCAGCCCGGAGTTCCTGAACCGCGTCGACGAGCTGATCTACTTCAACTCCCTGGGACAGAAGGAGATGCACGACATCGTCGAGATCATGCTCCTGGACGTCAACAAGCGGCTCAAGAACATGGAGATCGTGTTCGAGTTCTCGGCGGCGGCGAAGGACTTCCTCTGCCGCGTCGGCTACGACCCCGAGCAGGGCGCGCGCCCCCTGCGCCGCGCGATCCAGAAGTACGTCGAGGACCCGCTGAGCGAGAAGCTCCTGCGCGGCGAGATCCGCAGCGGGAGCGTGCTGCGCGTCGACGCGGGCAACGACAAGCTCACGTTCGCCATCGAGGCGATCCCGGAGATCGGGGCGCCGGCGGCCCTGACGGTGGACCCGGTCGCCGGGGCCTGACCCGGACCAGAGCGTGATCGGGGGCGGGGAGCCGGCGGCTCCCCGCTCTTGCGTTCGGGGGCGCCGGCGTCCACATTCGGGGGAACCCTGCGGGCGGCCGCGCGTTGAACCGCCGACGGCGCCCCTGCGCTGTTGCCGGGGCGCGCTCCCTCTGCTACCATGCCCCGGTTTTCCGCGGCTGCCCGGACCTCGAACCGGAAAGACGGGATGAATCTCCACTGGACCCTGCGCGCGTGCGCCCTGGCGATCGCCGCCGTCTGCCTGACGGGAGCGGCCGCAGCCGTCCCGATCACCGCCATCGACGTGGCCGGCGCCCGGACCGTCGGCGCGCTCCAGGTCATGTCCTGGTCGGAACTGGAGGCGGGGCGCGAGTACTCGCCCGACCTGGTGGCCGCGGCCATCCGCAACCTCTTCGCCACCGGCAAGTTCGCCGACGTGCGGGTCTACCGTCAGGACGAGCCGGCCGGCGTGCGGCTCACGATCAACCTCCAGGAATTCCCCCGCATCCGGCAGGTGGAGTTCCGCGGCAACCAGAAGGTCAAGGCGGAGGACCTGCGCGCGGCGTACCCGCCGGCGGTGGGCCAGTTCGCCAACCCCGCGGTCCTGACCCGCGAGCTCGAGCCGCTGCGCGCCCTCTACCAGGAGAAGGGCTACTACAGCATGACCGCCCACCTCGACTCCTCGACGGTGGACGCCGGCAACCTCGAGACGGTCGTCGTGACGATCGACGAGGGCGGCAAGATCAAGGCCCGCCGCATCGAGTTCGAGGGCAACGCGGTCTTCAGCGACGAGCAGCTGCGCAAGCAGATGAAACAGTCCACGGGCGGCTTCCTGAAGAGCGCCACCTTCAAGAAGCAGCAATTCGAGGAGGACAAGGCGCGCATCGTCGCCTGGTACCAGGACCACGGCTACCTCGACGCGACGGTCGACGCCGACGAACTGGTCTTCGTGGAGGACCGCGAGAAGGTCGACCTGACCCTGCGCGTCACCGAGGGTCCGCTCTACAGCGTCGGCGACGTGAACTGGGAAGGGAACGTCGTCTACGACGACATCGCCGTGGCGCGCCTGATCACCCTGGAGAAGGGTCAGATCTTCCGCGAGAACGAGTACCAGGAGACCCTGCAGGCCCTGCACTCGCTGTACTGGGACTCCGGCTACATCTACATCACGATCGAGCCGCAGCGTCAAATACGCGAGCGGGTGGTCGGCCTCACGTTCCGCTTCCAGGAGGGTTCCCCGGCGCGCATACGCAACGTGCAGGTCGTCGACAACCTCAAGACGCACGACGCGGTGGTCCTGCGCGAGATGCAGGTCTTCCCCGGGGACGTGTTCAGCAACTCCCTGGTCGGCCTGTCGCAGCGGGACATCTTCCAGCTCGGCTTCTTCGAGGACGTGCAGGTCGACTTCGCGCCGGCGGACACCGAGGGCGACATCGACCTCGTGATGAAGGTCAAGGAGAAGCAGACCGGCCAGTTCTCCTTCGGCATGGCCTACAGCGCGCAGACCTCGGCCACCGGCTTCATCCAGGTCCAGGAGACGAACTTCCGCGGCCGGGGGCAGAACCTGGGCGTGGCCTGGCAGTTCGGTTCGCGGCAGCGCTACGTCGACCTGAACTTCACCGAGCCCTGGTTCCGCGGCACCCCGACGCTGGTCGGGGTCGACCTCTTCGACCGCTACCAGTACAACTTCGACGACTTCTACGAGAGCCGCGTCAGGGGCCTCGCCCTGCGCCTCGGGCGGCGCATCCCCGGCACCCGCTACTCGCGGGTCGGCCTGCGGTACGAGCTGTCCGAGACGCGCCTGTCGAATTTCAGCTCGGCCTACGTGAACTACCTCGACGTCCTCGAGGACCAGATCGGCGCCGGCGGCGTCCCCTACGAGCGCCTCGACGAGGTCGACTGGCCCCGCACCAAGAGCTCGGTCACCCTGAGCCTGTCGCGCAACTCCACCGACAACCCCTTCTTCCCGACGCAGGGGTCGAAGACCACCTACAGCGCCGAGCTGTCCGGCGGTGCGCTCGGCGGCGAGATCGACTACCACAAGCACGAGCTCAAGCAGTCCTACTTCCAGAAGCTGCCCGGGGGCTTCGCCCTGAACCTGCGCACCTCGCTGGGCCTGATCGTGGGCCTGGGCTCGGCGGACGACGTGCCGGACTACGAGAAGTTCCGTCTCGGCGGCAACCGGATCTACCCGCTGCGGGGGTACCGGGACCTCGAAGTCGTGCCCCGCGGCAACCCCGGCTTCATCGGCGGGCGCTTCTACACGATCATGAACGCCGAGATCCTCTATCCCTTGACGAGGGCCGTCCAACTGCTAGGTTTCGTCGATCAGGGCGACACCTGGAACAGCTTCACCGAGGCCGACTTCACCAACCTGCGCAAGGGCGCCGGCTTCGGCGTGCGCGTCGAGGTGCCCATGATGGGCACGATCGGCTTCGACTACGGCTACGGATTCGATCGCGCCGGCGGGGCCGGCTGGGAGCCGCACTTCAACTTCGGCACCTTCTTCTAGGCAGCCGGTCAACGCGCCCCTCGGCGCTGGAGGTATCATGAACCGCATCCCGATTTTCCGCGTCGCCGTCGCGCTGGGCCTGGCTTGCCTGCTGTCGCCTCTGGGCGCCGCCGCCAAGGAGGCCAAGCCGCTGGCGGTGGTCGACTCCGAGCGCATCGTCCAGGAGTACGGCGCGGCCCGCGACGCGCAGGCCCAGTACCAGAAGTTCCTGCAGGGCCTGGAGCAGGACATCAGCGACCGCGAGAAGGACCTGCAGCGCGCCGCCGAGGCGATCGAGAGCCAGCGGATGCTGCTGGGGGAGGACGCCCTGCGCGCGAAGATGCAGGAGTTCGAGACCCAGAAGGCGGACTACTACCAGTTCCGCCAGGGGCTCGAGGGCCGCGCCGAGAGCGAGTACAAGGCCAAGATCCAGCCCATCATCGACCAGGTGAAGCTCATCGCCGAGCGGATCGGCAAGGAGCAGGGTTACGGGATCATCGTGGACGCGGCCTCGCTGACCACCCTGTACATCGACGCCGACGTCGACCTGACGGACGAGATCCTGCAGGCCCTGGTCAGCGGCACGGACAAATGACGGCGCATTTTCGGTTGACACAGAGGGTCCGCCGCACGACATTTTGATCGTCTTTTTCAACGAGCGACGCGCCCCCCTTCGTTCGCCAACCGGATGGAGCGGGGCCGTTTCTTGATCGGGGATCCTGCCGCATGGTCTACCGACTGAGCGAACTGGCAGCCCGGCTGGGTATGCCCTGGGAGGGCCCCGACGACCCCGAGATCCGGGGCGTGGCGGGTTTCGAGGACGCCGGTCCCGGCGACCTCACCTTCGCGGCCGACCGCCGGCGCGAGAACGGCCTCGACGGGACCCTGGCCGCCGCCGTCGTGGCGCGGCCGGGCGTGCCGAGCCCTTTGCCGGTGCTGCGGGCCGACGACCCCCGGGCCGCCTTCACGCAGATCCTGGCGCTGTACGCGCCGCCCCTGGCGCGCGTGTTCCCCGACGGGCGGCATCCGACCGCCGTGGTCGATCCGACCGCCCGGCTGGCCGCCGACGTCGCGCTGGGTCCGTACTGCGTGGTGGGACCGGGCGCCGTGATCGGCGCCGGCAGCCGGCTGGGACCCCACGTGGTGGTCGAGGCCGACGCGGTCCTGGGCGAGCGCTGCCTGCTGCACGCGGCGGCGCAGGTGCGCGAGCGCTGCATCCTGGGCGACGAGGTGATCCTGCACGGCGGGGCCGTGGTCGGCAGCGACGGCTTCGGCTATCATCCGGGCAGGGCGGGGTTGGTCAAGATCCCGCAGATCGGGATCGTGGTCCTGGGCGCGCGCGTGGAGGTCGGAGCCAACACCTGCATCGACCGCGCCACCACCGGCGTGACCCGCGTGGGCGAGGGGACCAAGCTGGACAACCTGGTCCAGATCGCCCACAACGTGTCGGTTGGCCGCCACTGCGCGATCTCGGCGCAGACCGGGATCTCCGGCAGCTGCCGCCTGGGCGACGGCGTGACCGTCGGCGGGCAGGTCGGCATGGCCGACCACCTCGCGCTGGGCGACGGGGTCAAGGTGGCGGCCAAGAGCGGCATCACCCGCGACGTCCCCGCCGGCCAGTCGATCTTCGGCTACCCGGCGATCGAGTTCCGCAAGGGTTTCAGGGTCGTGGCCCTCACGCACCGGCTGCCGGAGCTGTTCCAGCGCCTGGCGCGCGTCGAGGCCGCGCTGGGACGCCGCCGCGAAGGGAAGGACGACTGACGTGCTGATCCTGCAGAAGACGCTGGGCCGCCGCGTGGCCATGACCGGCCGGGGGCTGCATTCCGGCTCCGAGGCCACGGTGGCCTTCTGCCCGGCCCCGGCCAACACGGGCCTGGTCTTCCGCGTGCCCGGTCCCGACGGCCGGGTGGAGATCCCGGCCCGCGCCGAGAACGTGCCGGCCGGGCATCACGGCGTGCGCAACACCACGCTCGAGCGCGACGGCGCCCGCATCCTGACCGTGGAGCACGTCCTGTCCGCCCTCAGCGGCATGGGCGTCACCAACTGCTACGTCGAACTGGACGGCCCCGAGCCCCCGGAGCCCCGCGCCGGCAGCACGCTCGATTTCGTGGCCATGATCGACCAGGCCGGGATCGTCGACCAGGGACTGCCGGCGGCCTTCTACCGGGTCGACGTGCCGGTGAGCTTCCGCGACGGCGACGTGTCCCTGGAAGCCGTGCCCGACGACGGGCTGCGCATCACCTTCCACATCGACTACGACGACCCGCTGATCGGGGTCCAGGTGGCCTCGTTCCTGATCACCCCGGACGTCTACCGCCACGAGATCGCCCCCTGCCGCACGTTCGCGCTCCAGCGCGACGTCGAGAAGCTCAAGGCCATGGGCCTGGGCAAGGGCGGCACGCTCGACAACGCCATGGTCGTCGCCGACGGGCATCTGCTCAACGACACGCCGCTGCGTTTCGCGGACGAGTTCGTCCGTCACAAGATCCTGGACCTGATCGGCGACCTGGCTCTCGTGGGCGTCCCGTTGCAGGGCCACGTGACGGCGCGGCGCTCGGGCCACGACGCCAACATCAGGCTGGCGTCCCTGCTCGCGGAGAAGGAGCGGCGCGGCACGCGGATCTACCCGTCCCGCGCGCCCGTCAACTGGGACATCGCCTCGATCATGAAGGTGATGCCGCACCGCTACCCGCTGCTGCTGGTCGACCGGATCCTGGAACTGGAGATCGGAAAGCGCGTCGTGGGCCTGAAGAACGTGACGATCAACGAGCCCTTCTTCGTGGGGCATTTCCCGGGCCACCCGATCATGCCGGCGGTCCTGATCACCGAGGCGATGGCCCAGGTCGGCGGCGTCCTGCTGATGAGCAGCGTCGAGAATCCCGAGACGAAACTTGTTTACTTCAGCGGAATCGACGGTGCAAGATTCCGCCGGCCGGTCACCCCCGGCGACCAGATCCGGTTCGAGCTGGAACTCGTGAAGCTGCGGGGCCCCCTCTGCAAGATGCGGGGCCGCGCCTTCGTGGACGGCGAACTGGTGGCCGAGGCCGACCTCATGTCGACGATCGTGGACCGCTGAGCGGTCGCGAGGGAGGATCATCGTGGCGAATCCGAGCATCAAGCGCACGGGCGAGATCCGGCCGGTCCGGCCGCCCGAGATCCACCCGACCGCGGTGGTCCACCCCGACGCGCGCCTCGGGCACGACGTCAAGGTGGGACCGTTCGCCATCATCGGACCCCACGTCGAGATCGGCCCCGAGTGCGAGATCGGCTCCTCGGTCCTGATCGAGGGGCACACCACGCTCGGTCGCGGCAACCGCGTGTTCCACGGCGCGGTCATCGGCACCGAGCCGCAGGACCTCAAGTACCGCGGCGAGCTCAGCTACGTCGAGATCGGCGACGACAACGTCATCCGCGAGTT
>JAUSBL010000065.1 GCA_030658975.1 Candidatus Latescibacterota bacterium | reverse complement strand
AGGTTACCGCGATGCCGCCAACCCATAGGGTGTGATCACCCTTGTGACAGGGGTGTCCTGGAGGCCCTGAAGCCAGGATGGCGAAAGGGCCGGAAGGCCAAGCGCCCCGGGCACACGAGGTGCCCGGGGCGCGTCCCCCGTCAGGAAGGTGCGAGACGGGCTATCCGAAGCGCTTCATCCGCGTCGGCGCCCGCCGCCGCCCCCCGCCGCCGGACCGTCCCGACGCCGCGGCGCGTCGCACCGGGTTCAGGGCCGTCTCGGGGGTGAAGGCGCCGTAGTCGAAGCCCTCGATGCGGCGTCGCTCGAGCGGCATGCCCAGGGTCTTCTCGATGCGCTCGATCAGCTCGCTGTCGTCGCTGTCGACCAGCGTGAAGGCCTCGCCGGTGAGCAGGGCCCGGCCGGTGCGGCCGATGCGGTGCGTGTAGGCGTCGACGGTGTCGGGCGCGTCGTAGTTGATAACGTGCTTGACCGCGGTGACGTCGATGCCGCGGGCGGCGATGTCGGTGGCGACCAGGATGTCGTAGCGGCCGCTGCGGAAGCCGTCGATGGCCTGCTGCCGCTTGCTCTGCGGCATGTTGCCCTGCAGCTCGGCGACGTTCATCCCGCAGCGCTCGAGGTCCTGGGCCAGGCTGCGCGCGCGGTGCTTCGTGCGGGTGAAGACCAGCGTGCGGCCCGTGGCCACGCGGCGCAGGAGCGTCTCGAGCATGCTGCGGCGCAGGCGGTCGGTCGTGGGGTAGATCGAGTGGGCGACCGTCGCGGCCGGCGCGATGGTGTCGACCTGGATGGCCAGCGGGTTGCGCAGGATCCGGTCGGCCAGCCCGCGGATGTCCATCGGCATGGTCGCCGAGAAGAACAGCGTCTGGCGGTCGACGGGCAGCTCCCGCAGGATCCGCTTCACGTCGGGCAGAAAGCCCATGTCGCACATCCGGTCGGCCTCGTCCAGAACCAGGATCTCGACCCCGGACAGGTCGGCGTCGCCTTCGCCCATGTGGTCGAGCAGGCGGCCCGGGCAGGCCACGATGATCTCGGTGCCCCGGCGCAGGGCCTGGGCCTGGCCGGCGCGGCCGACGCCGCCGTACACCGTCGCGCTGCGCAGGCCGGTGCGGCGGGTCATCGCGTGGAAGAAGCCGTGGGTCTGCTCGGCCAGCTCGCGGGTGGGCGCGACGATCAGGGCGCGCGTGCGGCCGCGGGGGCCGTCGAGCAGGCGGTGCAGGATGGGCAGCGCGAACGCCGCGGTCTTGCCGGTGCCCGTCTGGGCCACGCCCAGGACGTCGCGTCCGGCCATGACCTCGGGGATCGCCTGGCGCTGGATGGGAGTCGGCTTGGTATAGCCGGCGGCGCGCACGCCATCGAGGATGCGCGGATCGAGGCCGAAGATTTCGAAACTCAACTCAGGGTTCTCCTTGGCTCGGTTGAGCCAAGTCGCATTCTCAGCTCGTAACGGGAATTTATGGGGGTCGGGATGCGAACCATTGACACTGATGCCCGACGGATCCCCACCACGATAAGCTTTCCGGCGGGAAAGCGCCAGGAGGGATTCGCGGCGGGTCCCGGCGGGCCCCCGGCTCAGCCGAGGACTTCCGCCAGGAACCGCTCGTCGGCGGCGGCCACCCGGCCCATGATCGCGGCGATCGCCGGCGGCTGCAGGCGGGCCAGGAGCCCCACGTTCATCTTCGCCAGCCACACGCCGCCGTCCTGCAGCTCATAGACGGCCCAGGTGCACGGCATCATCCCGGCGAAGGAGGGATCCAGCCGCAGCATGCCGGCGGCGTACGCGGGGTTGCACACGAAGAAGAAGCGCAGCCGGCGCAGGTTCTCCGGTGCGACGCCCTTCTTCTCCAGGACGGCGTAGGCGTCCCAGGCCGGCAAAGGCAGGCTCCAGCCCTCGGGGTCCGCGGGGACCACGCGCTCGACCGCGGCGCAGGTTTCGTCGAAGCTGCGGTGGCTGCGACGCGGCGCGATCATCCGGCTGCGCAGGACGCCGACGCCGACGCCGGCCGCCAGCGCGAGTCCGAGGACCAATCCCAGGACCAGGGCGAATGGGGGGCTCATGGCGACCTCCGGGGCGGGTGTGCGGTTGCGGCTGACAAGATAGTGAATGCGCGCGGTCGGGAAAGCCCCGATGGCGGCGCTGGTCGCCGGCGGGGGGTTCCCGTATACTAAAGCAGATCCCGTCCCGCCACCCATCAGGAGGGACCCACGTGCCGATCGCCCGCCGTTACGGCCTCGCCCTGCTGATCGCGCTGCTATGGGGCGCGGTGAGCGCCTTCGCCCAGACCGACCCCGGCATCCCCCTGCCCAACTCCGCCGAGCGCGTGAAACCGCTGGGCCACTGGCCCAACGGCGCCTGCTACGCCGCCTGCGCCATGGGCGACACCGTGCTGGTCGTCAACGGCGCCGCCCTGGACGTCGTGGATTTCGGCAATCCCGCCGCGCCCGTCCGCCTCGGCAGCCTCACGCTGCCCAGCGTGATCTACTACGTGGCCGTGGAGCGCGGCATCGCCTATCTGAGCCTCATCGATTACGGCCTCGCGGTGGTCGACGTGCGCGACCCCAAGCAGCCGCGCGGACTCGCCAGGCTCGACATCCCGGGCCGCATCTACGACATCGTGGTGCGCAGCGGCTTCGCCTACCTCGCCGTCGGCAATCACGGCCTGCGCATCGTGGATGTCCGCGTCCCCAAGGATCCGCGCGAAGTGTCCGCCTACAGCTCCGACGGCACCCTGTTCGAGGTCGACCTGCAGGGCCATCTGGCGTACCTGTCGTACGGGACCGGCGGGGTGCACGTCCTGGACGTCACGTGGCCGGCCGCGCCGAAGCCCGTCTCGGTGACCAAGCCCTGGGACTCGGTGCGGGGTCTGAGCCTGTACGGGCAGTACGCCTACTGCGCTCTCGGCAACGACGGTTTCGGCGTCCTGGACCTGTCGAGGCCCGCCGCACCGCTGGCCGTCCGTTCCTACCCTTTGCCCGGCAACGTCGTGGACGTGGTGACGGCCGGGAACCGCCTCTACGTCTCCGGCTTCAGCTGCGGATTCCAGGCCTTCGACGTCACGGACGCGGCGGCGCCGGTCTGGACGGGTACGCTGTTCTACGACAACTGCCTCACGACGGTCGTGGGCCGTGACCGGCTGTACGTGCCGACCAGCCCCACCGGGTTGGCGGTGGTGGCGCACGCGCCGGGACAGGCCCCGATCGAGATCGGCCGCTACGACGAGGGCGGCCACAGCATGAAGATGGACGTCGTGGGCACGACGGCCTACGTCGTGGGCCGCTACGACGGCCTGCGCATCGTGGACGTGCGCGATCCCGCCGCGCCGCGCGGCCTCGGCCGCTGGCCGGCGACCCACGCCCGCGACGTGAAGGTCCGCGACGGGATCGCCTACGTCGCCGCGGAATCGGGCGGGCTGCACATCGTCGACGTGAGCAATCCCGCCGCGCCGGCCCTGCTCAGCCGGTACCCCACCTTCTACGCCAACGGCATCGTGCTGGACGGCGACCTCTGCTACGTCGGCGACCGCAACCAGGGCCTGCTGATCATCGACGTGGCGACGCCGTCCGCACCGCGGCTGGTCGGGCGCTTCTACGTGCCGGGGCAGTACGTCTACGGCCTGCAGGTGCGCGACGGCACGGCGTACCTGGCCTACGGCTACGACGGCCTGCGCATCGTCGACGTCTCCGATCCGGCGCACCCCGTCCTCGCCGGCCAGATTGGCACCGACGGGTTCAGCCAGGGCGTCGACGCGGGCGACGGCTTCGTCGTGGTGGCCGAAGGAAGTGTGGGCCTGCGGCTGGTGCTCGTCAGCGATCCCGCCAGCCCGGTGGAGATCGGCCGCTGCCTCACCAAGGGACACGCCGCCGGGGTCACGCTCCAGGGCGACTTCGTGTACGCCGCGACCTACCCGCACGGCCTGACGATCGTCGACGTCAAGGACCAGCGCCTGCCCGAGCCGATCGGCCACTTCGACACCGCCGGCACGGCCCAGAGCGTCGTCGCCCGCGGCCCCCGCATCTACCTGGTCGACATGGAGGACGGCTTCTGGATCCTCGAACACGAGGACGTCTACCAGACGATGAGCGCGCCGCCGTCGGTCGCCGGCCTGCAACTGGCGGCCGCGCCGAACCCGTTCAACCCGGCCACGCAACTGGACTTCGCGCTGTCCCGCGCCGGCCGCGCTCGCCTCACCATCCACGCCGCCGACGGCCGCCTGCTCGCGAGCCTGGTCGACGCCGACCTGCCCGCGGGTCCGCACGCCTTCGTCTGGGACGGCCGCGACGCCGCGGGCCGCCCCGTGCCCAGCGGGTTCTACCTGGCCCGCCTCGCCACGGAGGGGTCGGTGGTCAGCCGCAAGCTGATGCTCGTGAAATAGCTTGAAGTAGCGTGAATTAGCGTGAAGTAGGGCGGGGCCGTCAGCCCAGCAGTGCGACGACCCGTTCGAGCCCTTCGCGGTCGGCCTCGCCGAAGGCGTCCGGGTGCTCGGAATCCACGTCCAGGACCGCCACGACAACGCCCGCGCGATCGCGCACCGGCACGACGATCTCGCTGCGCGAGCGCGCGTCGCAGGCGACGTGGCCCGGGTAGTCGTGGACGTCGGGCACCACCACCGTCGCGGCGCCGCGGACAGCGGCCCAGCACACGCCTTCCGGCCCGCGCAGCACCGCGCAGGCCACCGGCCCCTGGTAGGGGCCGACCACCAGCGCCCCGTCGACCACCCGGTAGAATCCCGTCCAGAAGTAGTGCGGCATCTTGTGGTGCAGCACCGCGACGGCGGTCGCCATGCGGGCGGTCGGGTCGTCGGTCTTCAGGAACAGCTCGGCCAGCTGGGCTTCGATGCGGCGGTAGCGTCCGGCGAGGCCGTCGCGGTCGTCGTGCATGTCATCCTCCGGGGCGAAGGCGGGCGGCCGCGGGATCAGCCGAGGGTCACGGTGTCGAGGTACGCCGGCACCGACGCCTCGTACCCGTACTCGCGGCGCAGGGATTCGGCGAAGGCGGCGGCGGTCTCGGGCTCGCCGTGGGTGACGAAGACGTGCCGGGGCTTCTCCCGCAGCGCGCGCGCCCAGCGCAGCAGTTCGCCGCGACCGGCGTGGGCCGAGAAGCCGTGGATCTCGGCCACGCGCGCGCGCACCGGCCGCATCGCGCCGAACAGGCGCACCTCGGGCGCGCCGTCCAGGATGTCGCGGCCCAGGGTGCCGGACGCCTGGTAGCCGATGAACAGCACCGTGCTCTCGGGCCGCCCCAGGTTGTGCTCGAGGTGGTACTTGATGCGGCCGCTGGTGCACATGCCCGACCCGGCGATGATGATCGCCGGCCGCTTCTGGAAGTTGATCGCCTGGGACTCCTCGCGGGTCCGGCAGAGCCGCAGGCCGGGGAAGTCGCTCAGGTGCCGGCCCTCGCGCAGCAGGACGCGGGCCTCCTCGTCGAAGAGCTCGGGGTGCCGCGCGAAGACCTCGGTGACCTTGATGGCCATCGGGCTGTCCACGAAGACGGGCAGGTCGGGTACCCGTCCCGCCTGACGCAGCTGGTTCAGGTGGTAGAGCAGGTCCTGGGTGCGCTCGACCGCGAAGCTCGGGATCACCAGGTTGCCGCCCGCGGCGGCGGTCTCGAGGATCACGCGGGCCAGGGCCTCGGGCACCTCCCGCGGCGGGTCGTGGTCCCGGTCCCCGTAGGTCGATTCGATCACCAGGTAGTCGGCGTGGGCCGGCGGCCGCGGGTCCTCGAGGATCGGCATGTCCCAGGGGCCGAGGTCGCCCGAGAAGACCAGGGTCCGCTGCCCGCCGGGCCGGCCGAGGCGCAGGATGACCGAGGCGGCGCCCAGGATGTGACCGGCCGCCGTGAACTCGACCTCGATGCCGTCGGCCACGCGCACCGGGGCGCCGAACGCCGCCCTGGTCAGGCGCTTGCGGACGGCCTGGGCGTCGCGCTGCGTGTAGAGGGGTTCCTCGGGGTGCGGGCCGCTGCGGCCCTCGCGCCGGTGCCGCTTGCGCTTGTTGCGGGCGTCCTCTTCCTGGATCGAGCCCGCGTCCTCCATGACGATCATCGCGATGTCCGCCGTGGCTGCGGTGCAGTGGACGCGGCCCGCGAAGCCGTCGCGCACCAGTTTCGGCAGCAGTCCGCAGTGGTCGAGGTGGCCGTGGGTCAAAACGACGGCGTCGATCTGCGAGGGTGCGATCGGGTCCGGCTGCCAGTTGCGCCCTTTGAAGCGCCACTCCTGGAACAGGCCGCAGTCCACGTAGACGCGCTTGCCGCCGGCCTCGACGAGGTAGCGCGAGCCGGTCACGTTGCCGGCGGCGCCCAGGAAGGTCAGTCGGAGGTCCATGATCGCTCCTGTCCGTCGCCGCCGGACCTTCCGGCGATCGGGCGAACCCGTCCAATATACACTGCAGGCGGTCCGGAGCCCACGAGCGAACGGACTTCCCGCGTTGCCAGGAGACCGATTGCCGCCGGACCCGCCGATGCCCTACACTGGGGGGAACCGCAGCCCGCAACCCGGAGGATCACATGACCGAAGGCAAGTCGACCTGGCGCTTCCCGCGCGCCTTCTGGACCGGCAACGGCGCCGAACTCTGCGAGCGCGCCGCCTACTACGGCACCTTCATCGCCCTGCGCACCTACCTGATCCGCGCCGTGGGCCTGGACGACGTCCAGGCGGGCGTCGTGGCCGGCCTGTTCGGCGGCTGGATCTACCTGATGCCCTTCTTCACCGGGGCGCTGGCCGACCGCATGGGCTTCCGCAACGCCCTGATGCTGGCCTTCGCCCTGCTGACCGTCGGCTACGGCACCCTGGGCTTCTTCCACGAACTCGGGCCGGTCATCGGGGGTCTGGTGCTGGTGGTGCTGGGCGGCGCCTTCGTCAAGCCGGTGATCACCGGCACGGTCTCGAAGTGCTCCGACGAGCGCAATCGGGCCCGCGCCTTCAGCATCTTCTACATGGTGGTCAACATCGGCTCGTTCACCGGCAAGACCATCGTAGCTCCGATGCGCATCCAGATGGGCGTCGAGACCGTGCCCTTCTTCTCGGCCGGCGCGTCGCTGTTGGCGCTGATCCTGGTGGCCCTGGTCTACCGGCCCGACGAGAACGCCGTCGAGAGCAAGGTGCGCACTTTCCGCGAGACCCTGCAGGGCATGTGGATGGCCATGAGCAACCTGCGCTTCCTGTCGCTGATCCTGATCACGGCGGGGTTCTGGGCCATCCAGGGTCAGCTCTACGCGGCGATGCCGGACTACGTGCTGCGCATGGCCGGCGAGGCCTACAAGCCCGAGTGGTACGCCAACATCAACCCGCTGGTGGTCGTGCTGTTCGTGGTTCTGATCACACAGTTGATCCGCACCTGGAAGCCCGAAATCTCGATCCTGGTGGCGATGATCCTGATCCCGTTCTCGGCGCTGGCCATGGCCGGCTCGGCCTGGATCCACGGCCACGTGAACATCCTGGGCTTATCGCTGCACCCGATCACGCTGATGATGATCATCGGCATCGCGATCCAGGGTCTGGCCGAGTGCTTCCTGAGCCCGAAGTGGCTGGAGTTCGCGTCGCTGCAGGCGCCGAAGGGGAAAGAGGGTACGTACCTCGGGTTCGCGCACATGAACTCGTTCTTCTCGAACATCTTCGGGTTCGTGCTGTCGGGGTTCCTGCTCAAGAGGTACTGCCCGGAGCCGTCCACCCTCTCCGAGGCCGTCCGGCAGCAGCACGCCTTGGCCCTGGCGGGGCAGGGGCCGATGCCGGAGGTGTACGCGCAGGCGCACTATCTGTGGTACGCGTATGCGGCGGTGGGGCTGGTGTCGCTGGCGGCGCTGGGGGTGTACATCGGGGTGACGCGGAGGCTGGACCGGCGCCGGGCGGCGGCGGTCTGACGCCCGCCGCGATCTCGAAGGGGTGCGCCATGACCGGTCCCGGCCGTTACCGTCGACTGCTTGCGGCCCTTGCGGGTCTCGGCGCGCTGGTCTCCGGTTGTGCGCTGCCGCCGCCGCAGCCCGCGACCAAGGGACAGGCCGAGATCCTCTTCCATTGGGGAGTCGGAGGACGCAACCGCCTCGATACGATCAGCGAGACGCTGGTGAAGGACATGTTCGAGGATCCGCCGCTCGTCGTCCGGTTCCCGCTCAACGCCGGGGAAAAGCGCAGGATCATCGCGCTGGCCGATTCGCTCGGGTTTTTCGACCAGCCGGTGCATGTCGCCCCACCGGATACGACGGGCATTCGGTACATAGCGCACCCCTGTCAGGAGTACCTGCTTCGCATCTCCGTGGGCCCTTGGCTGCACACTTCCTACTGGACGACGTGCGACTGGCGTCCCTGCGTCGAATGCGATCGCGCGGCAGCCCTGGGACGACTGCTGTGCGAGTACATCGAGAGCCGGCCCGGCTTCAAACGGCTGCCGGCGGCGCGGGGCGGATATCTGTGAGTGACCCTTGGGAGATCAGCGGCCGTTCATGGCATTTCGGGATTCAATAATGTCAGCAATTTATCGAGAACTTCGGCAACCGTCTTGTCCGGCAATCGGCAGATCGGCTCCGCCCGCCGCTCCCGCCAGTCCAGACTCTTGACCTGATCGGACAGGATCGCTCCGCCGACTCCGGCGCCGGCGGCGATCACGACCTCGAACGGATAGCCCTTCACCAGACTCGTGATCGGGCACATGATCGCCAGCCCGACCTTGCGATTGTACGCGAGCGGGGAGATGACGAGCGCCGGCCGACGCCCCGCCTGTCCATGCCCCGCTTGGGGGTTCATCGAGATCCAGACCGCGTCGCCCCGGTCCGGGACGTAACCTCCGGGCGTCACCAGATCTCCCGGCCGACCGGTGGCCCGAAGTCGACGGCAGCGGGCAGATTCTCCCGCGTCACACCGGCCAGCAATTCATCCAGGCTCGGCGCCTCCTGCTCGACCAGAGAAACGACGAGCTTCCCCTCGACCAGCGCGACGTCGACCACGGAGCCCTGATGGACGCGGACCTCCTTCGCGAACGGCTTGGGGATCCGCAACGCCAGGCTGTTGCCCCACTTCTGGATCCGCAGTCTCATGCTCTCGCCCTTCGCAAGCGGGCCCCGGGTGTGTATATACATTGAAGATACCATGGACCCCCCATCGATGCAAGCCACCGGTCAGGCAAGAGGCCATGAGAAAAGGAGGGTGGGAGATTTCCCGGTGAGAATCGGCGTCACACCGAACTGAGCGCCAACGTCGCCATCCGCAGATGCTCTGGCAGCCACGGGAACGACTCAGCGAGCGCCTCGCACCGGTCCGCGAAGCTCCCCATCAGGTCCAGCCGGCGGCTGCGCCACAGCAAGTCGATCCACGCCCGCAGCGCGGCGTCGGCGGCTTCGGGCTCCAGGTCCACCTCGAGGTCGAGGTCGCGACCGGCGATCAGGTCGCACACCACTACGCCCAGGGCGGCCACGGGCAGCTCCGCCATCAGGGATGCGGCCAGCGAGCGCGCTCCGGCGACGTCGCCGCAGGCCAGGCGGGCCTGGGCCAGCTTCACGGCGGCGGCTGCGCGGGGAGGGGTGCCGGCGGCGCGGGACAGGGCGGCGCGGGCCGCCGTCCAGTCGCCGCGGGCCAGCGCGTGATCGCCTACCGCCTCGTGCCACTGCGGCGGGTTGCCGTGGCGGTGGCGGTAGCGCGAGGCCAGACCGTCGGCGTCGCGCACCAGATGGGCGAAGGCGATCGCGGCCAGCAGGGCTTCGGGATCGCGGGGCGCGTGCTCGAGGGCCGACTCGGCCAGCGCCAGCGCTTCGCGCAGGTCGCCGCGGGACGCGGCCAGACGGCTCAGTCCCATCAGCGGTCGGACGGTCGAATTCTGGGGCGCGGCGGCGGCGCCGCGTTCCCGGCAGGCCCGGTAGGCGTCCGCCGCGGCGTCGGTGCGTCCCAGCGATTCGAGCACTTCCCCCCGCCGCAGCCAGTATTCCGCGGCGCCGGACGCCGCCGGCGCCCAGCGGTCCAGCCAGTTCAGCTCCCGCCCGGCCCCGTCCGCCATCCCCCGCCCGATGTGCACGATGAGATCGCCCGCGAAGCGGAAACCGTCGAGCGCGCGCGGGCCGGCCCGGTCGAGCTGCGACGCAGCGGTTCGCGCTTCCCGTCGCCAGAGCGGGGCGTCGTTCCAGAAGCGGGCCTGTTCGAGCAGCTTGTAGCGGCTGTACCAGTCGCGCGGGTCGGCGGCGAGGCACCGTCGTAGCAGGGTGACGTCGCGGTTCTTCTTGTCGCGGGCCGCGGCCACGTCGCGCGTGTAGCCCAGGTGCCGCAGGACACCGTCGAGCTCCCGCGTCGTGCGTCCGTCGCGCTGCAGGACGTCGGCGACGGTGCGGGAGGCGTCCTCGTGGATCGCGTGTTCGAAGCGGATCGCGGGGTCGCGGCGGAACAGGCGCAGCAGACGGCACTCGTGGACGTGGCCGTGCGGCAGCTCGTCGCGCAGCAGGACGGTCGCAGCGCCGGCGTCGGGATCGTCCAGCAGGACGCGGATGGACGCCGCCAGCTCGGGGCTGACGCGCTCGTCGGCATCCAGCGCCAGGATCCAGTCCCCGGTCGCGGCCGCGAGCGCGGCGTTGCGGGCCGCGGCGAAATCGTCGCACCAGACGAACGGCACGACGCGCGCGCCGGCCGCCTCCAGCAGCGGCACGGTCTCGTCGCGCGAACCGCTGTCCACGGCGACGAACTCGTCCCACAGGCCGGCGACGCTCTCGAGCAGGCCCGGGAGCATCGCTTCCTCGTCGCGGACGATCATGCACAGACTCAGGCGCGGGGTGGCCAGGGGTGGTCCCTCCGGTTCGGGTCGGGGTGACCCGCCGCAAGGGGCAAGGCCCGTGCCAGCGTCGGCGGGGGCGGGGATGGGCGCCTGGTTCGCCCGGAGCCTGGATCCGGCCAGGTCGGGCGCCCCGTTGGCCGGTTTCTGGCCGCTGGGAGGCCCACCAACCCGTTCCCCGGCTCCTGGCGGCAGGCCCGCCGCTTGCAACCACCTGCGTGAAGCATGAGGACACCTCCTACAGGAGGACGGAGTGAGGACGGCAAACCTCCCCCAGACGAGCGATCGGGAAGCGCCGGGAACCCCCCACCTGGCGTACTTCGGCGGGGAACCGGCCTTTGCGGTTCCCCGTCACGTCGGCGCCCCCAACCTGGGCGACCGCGCCGTCCTGATGCGCCGCATCGAGGGCCTGCTGGACCGCCGCTGGCTGACCAACCGCGGCCCGCTGGTCGAGGAGTTCGAGCAGCGCCTGGCCGAGCGCGTCGGCGTGCGGCACGTCGTGGTGACGTGCAACGCGACGACCGCGCTGGAGATCGCCGTGCGCGCCCTGGACCTGCGCGGCGAGGTCATCGTGCCTTCGTTCACTTTCGTGGCGACCGCCCACGCGCTGCAGTGGCAGCGCATCACGCCGGTGTTCTGCGACATCGAGCCCGGCGGCTATACGCTGGACCCCGAGCGGGTCGAGGCGCTGATCACGCCGCGCACCACGGGCATCATCGGCGTGCACCTGTTCGGGCGCACGGCCCGCGTCGCCGAGCTGCAGCGCGTGGCCGACCGCCGCGGCCTGCAGCTGCTGTTCGACGCCGCCCACGCCTTCGGCTGCACGCGCGACGGGCGCTCCGTCGGCGGTTTCGGCCGCTGCGAGATCTTCAGCTTCCACGCCACCAAGTTCCTCAACGCCTTCGAGGGCGGCGCCGTCGCCACCGACGACGACGATCTGGCCGAGCGCGTCCGCCTGATGCAGAACTTCGGCTTCGCCGGCGAGGACCGCGTGATCCACGTCGGGGTCAACGGCAAGATGACCGAGGTCTCGGCGGCCATGGGTCTCACTTCGCTGGAGGCGGAAGCCGGGATCGTGGCGGTCAACCGCATCCACTACGACGCCTACCGCCGCGAGCTGCGCGGCGTGCCCGGGCTGTCGCTCATGCGCTACGACGAGCGCGAGCGCAACAACTACCAGTACGTCGTGGTCGAAGTGGACCGCGACGAGGCCGGCCTCTCGCGCGACCAGCTGGTCGCGTTGCTGCGGGCCGAGAACGTGCTGGCGCGCCGCTACTTCCACCCCGGCTGCCACCGCATGGAACCCTACCGCTCCCTGTTCCCGCACGCCGGACTGCTGCTGCCGCGCACCGAGCACGTCACCGACCGCGTGCTGGCCCTGCCGACCGGCGGCGGCGTCGAGCCCGCCGACGTGGCGCGCATCGGCGGCCTGATGCGCGGGATGGTCGCGCACGCGGCCGAGATCCGCGACCGGTGGCCCCACGCCGTCCGCCGGGGGGAAGTCACGTGACGGAACGCCAGACCCGTCCCGAAGCGCCGGCCGCCGACGCCGTGCTCGTGAACGTGGGCTGCGGCGACCAGCCGCTGCCCGGCTTCGTCAACCTCGACCTCGACCGCGACGCCGACCTGAAGCTCGATGTCCGCCGCGGCCTGCCCTTCGCCGACGGCACCGTCGACGGGATCCACAGCGAGCACTTCGTCGAGCACCTGACGCAGGGCGAGTTGCTGGCCTTCCTGCGGGAGTGCCGCCGCGCGCTGCGGCCGGGCGGCGTGGTGCGCGTCGCCACCCCCGACCTCGCCGAGATCGTCCGCTGCTACGCCGATCCCGACTGGCACGAGCGTTGCGGCCTGAAGGACTACGGCTACGACTGGCTCGCCAACCCCTGCGAGATGCTGAACGTCTGCCTGCGGGACTGGGGCCACCAGCACGTGGTCGACGCCGTCGAGCTGAAGCGCCTGGCCCGGCTGGCGGGTCTCGCCGCGCCGGAGGTGTGCGCGACGGGGGAGAGCCGCTGGCCGTTCTTCCGCAACGTGGAGACGCGGCTCGGACGCCACCTGGTGATGGAGTTCCGCCGGCCCGCCCCGGCGCCGCTCTCGTTGGACACGCCGCCGCTGGTCAGCGTGCTGATCGCCGCCTACGAGCCGCGCTGGTTCGAGGCCGCCCTGCAGTCGGCGCGCCGCCAGACCCACGCGCACCTGGAGATCCTGGTCGGGGACGACAGTCCCGGCGGGGAGATCGAGGCCGCCTGCCTCCGGCACGCCGCCGTGGACCCGCGCGTGAGTTACGTGCGCAACCCGTCGGTCCTGGGCGAGATCGACAACTGGCAGGCCCTCTACGAGCGGGCGCGCGGCGACTACGTGAAGTGCCTGGCCGACGACGACCTGCTCGAGCCGGACTGCGTGGCGCGCCTGGTCGCGGCGCTCGCCGGCAGCGGCGGGGCGACCCTGGCCGCCTCGTACCGCCGCCTGATCGACGAAGAGGGGCGCGTCCTGCCCGACGACTTCAATGCGCCGCTGGCCGCGACCGATGTGCTGATCCGCGGCACGGACCTCGCCGCCCTGATGCTGGGCGGCCGCCGCAACCTGATCGGCGAACCCACGACCTGCCTCTTCCGCCGCGCGGACGCCGCCGACGCCCTGCCGGCCCTGATGTCCTTCGGCGGTCGGCGGGCCCTGACCAACGGCGACATGTCCCTGTGGTGCCATCTGCTGAGCAAGGGCGACCTCGTGCTGCTGCGCGAGCCGCTCAGCTCCTTCCGCCAACGCACGACGCAGACCTGCCGCAGCGGGCGCCACCGCGCCGACGCCCAGCGCGCCTGGGATCTGCTGGGACAGGACGCCCGTCGCCTCGGCCTGTGGTCGGGCGCGGCGCCTGCGGGCGGACGCATCGCGGCCAGGCCGCTCGCGCCGCCGCCGCCGCCCACGCCCGAAGTTTCGGTGCTGCTGCCGGCCGCAGGCGATCTGCCGGCCATCCTGCGCGGCCTCGCCGCGCTCGGCGCCGAGCAACTGCCGACGGCGATCGAGTACGTGGTGGCCGACGCCGGCCTGAGCGCGCCGGCGCGTCGCTACCTGGAGCGCGCGCTCGCGACCCAACCCGCCCTGCAGTTGACCGGCGCCGCGGTCGCCGGTCGCGCCGCCGCCATCGATCAGGCCGCAGCCATGGCGCGCGGCGCCTGCCTCGTGATCGCCAACCTCGACGCCCCGCTGCCTGCAGGCTGGCTCGCCGCCGTGGTCATGCCCCTGGTGTCGCAGCCCGATCTGGCCGCGAGCGGTTCCGCCGCGGAACCGGCCCTGGCCGTGCGCGCCGACTGCTTCCGGCAGGCCGGCGGTTGCGGAGCCGGCGACGATTGGCGGCGAGGGCTCCTGGAAGGCCTGAATCGGGCGGGATTCCGGGTCTTGCTCGACGCGGCGCCGATGGTAAATAATCCTTGCGCCTAGTTGTTACGCACATATCTTTGGCCTACCAATAAGTCTTGTTGAAACAAGATAGGTGCCAACGATCGGAAAGCGCGTGACACTCGACCGTGTGCAAGCCGGATCGGCCGCCGAACTCCTCGACATCGACCCCTGCAACGGCCTGCGCACCCGTCTGATGGAGATGGGCCTCACGCCCGGCACCCAGCTGTCGGTGGTCCGTCACGCTCCGCTGGGCGATCCCATCGAGATCAAGGTCCGCGGCTACCGTCTCTCGATCCGCAAGCAGGAAGCGGCGCTGATCCGCTGCCGTCCCCTCTGATCCCGAGCGCCCGACGGAGGACGTGATGGCCCCCGCCACGGAACCCGACCGCCGGCAACTGATCGTCGCGGTCGCCGGCAACCCCAACAGCGGCAAGACGACCCTCTTCAACGCGCTGACCGGCGCCCACGCCAAGATCGGCAACTATCCCGGCATCACCGTCGAGTCGCGCACCGCCGAGGCCGAACTGCCCCGCGCCGGACGCGTCACGCTGGTCGACGTGCCCGGCACCTACAGCCTGACGGCGCGCTCCCCCGACGAGGAAGTGGCGATCAACTCGCTGCTGGGACGCAAGGGCCTGCCGCGCCCCGACGCGGTCCTGGTCGTGCTGGACGCCGTCGCGCTCGAGCGCAGCCTGTTCTTGCTGATGCAGGTGATGGAGTTCGGGCTGCCGGTCATCGCGGTGGTCAACATGATCGACGCCGCGCGCGGCGAGGGCATCGACCTGCACTTCGACGCGCTGCGCAAGGAGTTCGGGATCCCGGTCGTGGGCACGGTCGCCCGCCGCCGCCAGGGGCTCGAACTGCTGCGCGAGACGCTCGACGACGTGCTGACCGGCGCGCGGCCGGTCCCGTCCCCGGACTGGCTGTGGGAACCCTGCGCCGAGCTGTCCGCCGACCTCGACGCCTTCGACGCGGCGATCCGCGAGGAGGTGCGCTTCAGCCTGCCCACGCCGTCGGCGCGCCGCGCCTTCGCGCTGTGGCTGCTGATGAGCGTGACCCCGCACAGCGAGCTCGAGGTCCGGCCGCGACTGCGCGAGATCGCGCTGGCGACGCGCACGCGTCTCGAGGCCGCGGGCCGCGATCTCGCGCGCGAGGCCGTGGCGGCGCGCTACGCGAAGATCGACCTGCTGGCTCCGCGCCTGATCACCCGCAATCCGCCCCGCAGCCACCAGACCGAACGCATCGACGCCGTGCTCACCCACCCCCTGTGGGGCACCGCGGTCTTCGTGACGATCATGGGACTGATCTTCCAGACGCTGTTCTCGTGGTCCGAGCCGTTCATGGGCCTCATCGAGAACGGCGTCGGCGGCCTCGCCGGCGCGCTGCGCGGGCTGCTGCCGGCCGGATTCCTGCGGGACCTGCTGGTCGACGGCGTGATCGCCGGCGTGGGCGGCGTGCTGGTGTTCCTGCCGCAGATCCTGTTCCTGTTCCTGTTCATCTCGATCCTCGAGGGCACGGGGTACCTGGCGCGCGCGGCCTTCCTGATCGACCGGCTCATGCGCAGGCTCGGCCTGCACGGTCAGGCCTTCGTCCCGATGCTCAGCGGCTACGCCTGCGCCATTCCCGCGATCATGGCCACCCGCACCATCGACAACCGCCGCGACCGCTTCCTGACGATCATGGCCGTGCCCCTGATCAGCTGCTCGGCCCGCCTACCGGTCTACACCCTGGTGATCGCGCTGACCTTCCCCTCCGCGCAGAAGATCGGTTTTCTGAGCACCGGCACGCTGGTGCTGCTGGGGATCTACGTGCTGAGTTCGCTGCTGGCCCTGCTGGCCGTGGGCCTGCTGGGGCGCACCGTCTTCAAGGGGCGCCTGCGCCCGCTGCTGCTGGAGCTGCCGGCCTACCGCATGCCCGACCCCAAGACCGTCCTGATGGTGGTTTGGGAGCGCTCACGGGCGTTCCTGACCACCGCCGGCACCGTGATCCTGGTCATGACGGTTTTGCTGTGGGTGCTGCTGACCTACCCGAAGCCCGGCGCGGAACTCCCCGTGGGCGCCGACACGGCCGCGGTCCAGTCGGAGCAGCTGCGCCACAGCTACGCCGGGCGCATCGGCGGCGCGCTGGAGCCCGTGATCGAGCCCCTGGGCTTCGACTGGAAGATCGGCATCGGCCTGATCGGCGCCTTCGCCGCGCGCGAGGTCTTCGTGGGCACCATGGGCGTGGTCTACGGCGTCGGCGGCGAGGGGGATCCGGCCGACGACACCCTGCGCGAGGCCATGCTGCGCGACCGCCGGCCCGACGGCCGCTCCGTCTGGACGCCGCTGACCGGGGTGAGCCTGATCGTCTTCTTCATGATCGCCATGCAGTGCATGAGCACGCTGGCGGTCACCCGCCGCGAGACCGCCAGCTGGGGCTGGACCCTGTTCATGCTGAGCTACCTGACCGTCGCCGCCTACCTGGCGTCCCTGATCGTCTACCAGGGCGGCCGGGCGCTGGGCTTCGCCTGACTCCGGAGGGCTTGCGCGGCGGGGCGCGATCGTCCATCATGTCCAGCATTCGCCGCGAATTCCCACTGCCAGCGCGAGGAAGCGACATGGCCGCCACCAGGATCAGCGATCTCTTGGCCGGGAAGATCCCGACCGGCGCCGACGTCACCGTCCAGGGCTGGGTGCGTTCCCGCCGGGACTCCAAGGCCGGCCTGAGCTTCGTGCAGGTGCACGACGGCTCCTGCTTCGCCCCGATCCAGGTCGTGGCGCCGGCCGCTCTGCCCAACTACGGGGACGAGGTGCAGCGGCTGACCACCGGCTGCGCGGTGACGGTGCGCGGCGAGCTGGTCGCCTCGCAGGGGCAGGGGCAGAGCGTGGAGATCCGCGCCGCCGCGATCGAGGTCGCCGGCTGGGTCGACGAACCCGAGACCTACCCCATGCAGCCCAAGCGCCACACCTTCGAGTTCCTGCGCGAGAACGCGCACCTGCGCGCGCGCACCAACACCTTCGGCGCCGTCACCCGCGTGCGTAACTGCCTCGCCCAGGCCACGCACCGCTTCTTCCACGGGCGCGGCTTCTACTGGATCCACACGCCGATCATCACGGCCAGCGACGCCGAGGGGGCGGGCGAGCTGTTCCGCGTCTCGACCCTCGACCTGGCGAACCTGCCGCGCACGCCGGACGGGAAGATCGACTACGCCCAGGACTTCTTCGGCCGCGAATCGTTCCTGACCGTGTCGGGCCAGCTCAGCGTGGAGACCTACTGCTGCGCCCTGTCGAAGGTCTACACCTTCGGGCCCACGTTCCGCGCCGAGAACTCGAACACCTCGCGCCACCTGTCGGAGTTCTGGATGATCGAACCGGAGCTGGCCTTCGCCGACCTGGCCGCCGACGCCGACCTGGCCGAGGACTTCCTGCGCTACATCTTCCAGGCGGTGCTGGACGAGCACCCCGACGACATGGCGTTCTTCGACGAGCACGTCCAGCCGGGCGTGGCCGCGCGCCTGGCGGCCTTCGTCGAGAAGTCCTTCGACCGCCTGACCTACACCGAGGCCGTCGCGGTGCTGGAGAAGGCGCAAGCGTCCTTCGAGTACCCGGTGTCATGGGGGATGGACCTGCAGTCCGAGCACGAGCGCTACCTCACCGAGGTCCACTGCCGGCGCCCGGTCGTGGTGACGGACTACCCGAAGGACATCAAGGCCTTCTACATGCGCCTGAACGACGACGGCCGCACCGTGGCCGCGATGGACGTGCTGGCGCCCGGCATCGGCGAGATCGTCGGCGGCAGCCAGCGCGAGGAGCGCCTCGACGTGCTCGACGCCCGCCTGAAGGCGATGAACCTCGACCCCGCGCCCTACTGGTGGTACCGCGACCTGCGCCGCTACGGCACCGTGCCGCACGCCGGCTTCGGTCTGGGCTTCGAGCGCGCGGTGATGTACGCCACGGGCGTGGCGAACATCCGCGACGTCATCCCGTTCCCGCGGGCGCCCAAGAGCGCGGACTTCTAGACTGCTGATCATCGCGCCATGCAATGAGGCCCCGGACTCATATCCGGGGCCTCGTCGCGTCGATGCACGCGGTTCAGTTGAGGGCGGGTTCCGTCTCCGGCATCGCGGTCGCCTTGCGGATCTCCGCGAGGTTCCAGCGCGCGTCCTCGTTCTGCGGATCGTGGCGCAGCGTCGCCTCGAGCACGGCGGCGGCCTCGTCCGGCCGCCCCTGCTCCCACAGGGCGCAGGCCAGGCCGTTGGCGGCTGCGGGTTCATCGGCGCGCCACTCCCGCACGTTCCGGAAGACCGCCTCGGCGTCGCCGGCGCGGCCGTCGCGGAACATCGACTCGCCATCGCGCAGCCGGCGGGCGAGGTCCTGGGCCGTGGGCTCGATCTGCGCCACGCCGCGGGCGCGCGGCAGCGGCTCGAAGTGCAGCACGGGGTGGAAACCCGCCACGACGATGCTCTCGAGGTCGAACTTCTGCTCGTAGCCCACCGTCTGCGGGATGCGCCACTTCTGCTTGAACACGCGCCAGTTCTCCTCGAGGGAGGCGCGGTAGTCGACCTTCGCGGCGACGAAACTGCGGCTGCCGAAGTGGTGCACGAAGCAGTCGCGGGCGACCAGGCACTGGTAGCCGGCCAGGAACGCGCGCAGGCAGAAGTCGGTGTCTTCGAAGTTGCCCCGCCCGAAGCGCTCGTCCAGGCCGCCGATGCGCGCCAGGAGGTCGCGCTTGATCAGCATGCAGAAGCCGACGACCCACAGCGTCGGCACGTCCTGGCCGCGGCAGGAGTCGCCGTGCATGGCGGCGAAGAAATCCAGGTCCCGCAGCGACTCCTGGTCGTAGCCGACCTCCGCCAGTTTCTGGGGGCCGGTGATGCTGTTGGTGACCGGGCCGACGACGCCGGCCTGGGGGTGCTGCGCGGCGGCGATGAGCCGCTCGAGCCAGCCCGGGGTCACCACGACGTCGCTGTTGAGCAGCACCAGGTGGTCGCCGCGGGCGTGGGCCAGGCCCAGGTTGTTGCCGGCCGCGTAGCCCAGGTTCTCCTGGCTGTAGATGGCGTGGCAGCGCTCCTGGTGCGCAGTCAGCTCGCGCAGCCAGTCGCCGGTGCCGTCGGTGCTGGCGTTGTCGACGAAGATGATCTCGTGCCGCGGGTCGGTATGCTCCAGCAGCGACGCGGCGCACTTGCGCGTGTACTCGAGCGCGTTGTGGCACAGCACGATCACCGAGGCGGTCTGCTCGTGCGCGGGGCGCCGGTTCTCGCGCTCGAAGCGCAGGCGCGGCGGCGCGTACTGGCGCAGCCGGAAGTCGGGCGCGGCCACGGCCTTCCAGTCGAGGTCGCGGTAATAGTCGGGTGTGATCCGGCCCAGCCAGCGCTCGTTCAGCAGCGCGATGTTCTGGTCCAGCTTCGAGAAGCGTTCGGGTCCGCTCTGCGACTCGTGGTGCACGACCACGCTCTCCGGCCGGTAGACCAGCCGCCAGCCGGCTTCCTCCAGCTTCAGGCAGAGGTCGACGTCCTCGTTGCCGTTCCAGTAGGCTTCGTCGAAGCCGCCGGCGGCCTCGAAGGCCTCGCGGCGCACCAGCAGGCAGGCCGCGGTCAGGCAGCGCACGATCATGGCCTTGTCGGCGGTGGGGGAGTCGGCGGGCTTGCCGTAGGCGAGGTGCTGTCCGCCCAGCAGCGGGCCGGTGGGCGTGTCGCCCTGCACCAGCGCGACACCCGCGTGCTGCACGGTGCCGTCCGGGAAGAGCAGCTTCGAGCCGGCCGCGCCGACGTACGGATCGTGGTCGAGCGTCCAGACCAGGGGTTCCAGCCAGCCCTCGGTGACCTCGGTATCGTTGTTCAGGAACAGCAGCAGCTCGCCGCGGGCGGCCGCCGCTCCCTGGTTGCTGGCCCGGGCGAAGCCGACGTTCCGGGGGTTCAGCAAAGCGCGGATCTCGCCGCGTTCGTGCAGGCTGCGCAGCCAGGCCGCGGAACCGTCGGTCGACCCGTTGTCCACCACGACGATCTCCACGCCGGCCGGGGTATGGCGGTGCAGCGCGTCGAGGCAGGCCGCGGTCAACGCGCGCTTGTCGAACACGGGAATGACGATCGAGACGCGATTGGCGAACGGCTCGGTCATGACGGCCTCCGGGAACGGGACATCTCTGCGAATCCTGATGGATTCCCCAGAGCAAGTCCCCGGCCATCCCCACCCTTACCGCCAGCCGGTGGGTCCGATACAACTCATTGGTAGTTAATGGGTTATTGATAGGGCGCCCCGCGAGTCCCCGACCGTTCTTTGACTCCCCGCCCGGTATCTGACCACTCCCTGGCCCGATTCACCCCGCCCGGTCGGCAGCGCCGGACTCTTCGCACCTTCCCCTGGGACGACTGATGCCGCCCGGGGTCGATCGACATCCTGCCGACGGTGGCGTCGTGCAGGTACCTGCGCCAGGAGGGCGCAGGTGCCGAAACGTCGAGCCCTCCGGTCACACGAGGTGACCGGAGGGCGTCCGCCGACGGCAGGATGTCGATCGATCCCGGGCGACGCTACCGATTGCGTGGGAACGCCGGCGCCGCCGGAAGCTCCCGCCGCTCTTTCATCGCCGCCATCACTTCCGCCACCGCCCGCTCGAGCTGCGGATCGCGTCCGCGGTTGACCTCCTCGGGCAGGTTCTCGACCACGATGTCGGGATCGACGCCGTGGTTCTCGACCTCCCACGCGCCCTCGAGGTTGAAGAGTCCGAACTCGGGGAAGGTCACCAGGCCGCCGTCCATCAGCGGGATCCGGCTGCTGATGCCGATCAGGCCGCCCCAGGTGCGGGTGCCCACGACCTTGCCGAGGCCGTAGCGCTTGAAGTAGTAGGGCAGGGCGTCGCCGCCCGAGCCGGCGTGCGCGTTGCTGACCATGACCAGGGGCCCGTTGAAGGCCGTGCCCGGCGTGCGCCAGTCCCGGCCGTAGCGGGGCTTCCAGAGGTTGAGGAAGTCCTGGCCCAGGATGTTCAGCAGGAAGTCGGGGACGAACCCGCCGCTGTTGAAACGCTCGTCGATGATCAGGCCTTCCAGGCGCAGCTGCGGGTAGTAAGCCTGGGCGAAGGCCTGCACGCCGTCGACCGCGGTGTCGGGCAGGTGGATGTATCCGACCTTGCCGCCCGACAGCTCGGCCACCTTGCGGCGGTTGCCTTCGACCCACCTGACGTAGCGCAACCCGGCCTCCGAGGCGATCGGCAGGACGACGACCTCGCGCTCCTCGCCCCCGGGCTTGGCGGCCACGGTCAGGACGGTGCGGACGTCGACCTTGTTCTCGAACAGGGAGTAGGGGTTCGTCGGGGCCTGCAGCGGCTTGCCGTCGACGGCCAGCAGGTAGTCGCCCTCGCGGACGTCGATGCCCGGACCCGCCAGGGGCGTGCGCTGGTCCTCGTTCCAGTCGCGCTCGGTCAGGATGTTCACCAGCTGGTAGCGGCCCGACGCGGCGTCGAGCCGGATATCCGCGCCCAGCAGGCCGACGCCCACCGGCGTGGCCTTCGGAGCCTCGCCGCTGCTGTTCACGTAGGCGTGGCCCGCGCCCAACTCGCCGATGAGTTCGCCCAGCACGTAGTCCAGGTCGCGGCGGTCGGTCACGTAGGGGACCAGCTGGCCGTAGCGCTCGTGCATGCGGTCCCAGTCGACGCCGTGCATGCCGGGGTCGTAGAAGAAGTCGCTCTCGAGACGCCAGGCGTCGTGGAACATCTGCCGCCACTCGGCGCGGGGGTCGCTGCGGGCCTTCATGTCCGCGGTGCGCAGCGGCTTCTCGGCCGGTTTCTGGTCGGCGTCCGCGGCGATGATGCCGTAGGTCTTGCCCTCGCGGTAGAGGAGCTTCGCGCCCTTGGCGTCCAGCTCGAAACCGTCGGCCTTGGCGAGCACGGTTTCGGCTTCCCGCTTCTCCAGGTCGAAGACCATGAGTTCGCCGTTGTCGGCCTGCGGATCGCGCTTCAGATAGAACAGCTTGCCCTCGGCGGCCGCCAGGTTGCCGTAGCTGCCGGGCGGCACGTCCAGGGCGACGATGCGGTTGCCGAGGCCGTCGCGGTCGATGGCCGTGGGCTCGACCTTTTTCTCGTCGTCGTCCTTCTTGCCGTCATCGGCGTCGTCCTTGTCTGCGGCCTTGCCCTTGTCCTTTTCCTTGTCCTGGTCGTCCCCTTCGCCCTCGACCGCGACCTCGTCGCTCTCGGGCGGGAAGGGGTGCGGCTCGCCGGCCTGCAGGGTCGCCAGGTACAGGCCGGTCGTCGCGCTCCAGTGGGGGACCTGGTCGTAGGGGCCGAAGCTGGGCTTGAAACTGCGCTCCGAGGCGAAGTACAGGTACTTCCCGTCGGGGGAGAAGGTCGGGGACGTGTCGTCGGTCATCGACGTGGTCACGCGGCTGCGCGACCCGTCCTTCGTGTCGAAGAGGAAGATCGAGGAGAACTCGTTGTCCTCGGCCTCGGCGAAGGCCACCCAGCGGCTGTCCGGACTCCAGGCGGCGTCGAAGCTGCGCTCGGTGGGGCTGCGGCCGATGTCGTGCTGCTCGCCGCTGCCGGCGTCGACCCAGCGCAGCATCATGGCCGCGTCGTAGGTCAGGATCTTGCTGCTGTCCGGCGACCAGCGCAGGCCGACGTAGTAGGTGCCGCTGCCCGAGGTCAGGCGCCGTTCCTCGCCGCTGCCGTCGCCGCGGCGCAGGGTCAGTTCGTACTCGCCGGAGGCGTCGCCGAAGTAGGCGATCCACTTGCCGTCCGGCGACCAGGCGGGCAGGACCTCGTTCACCGCCGGCGTGCCGGTGAGGTTGCGCACCTCGCCCTTTTCCGCCGGGACGGTGAAGATCTCGCCGCGGGCCGCGAAGACCGCGCGCTGCGCGTCGGGTCCGAGACCGAAGCCGGTGATCCGTCCGGACGCGTCCACGAAGGCCGGTCGCGTGCGGAAGAAGTCGTCGTGCACGGCCACGGTCACCCGGCGCGACTTGCCGGTCGCGAGGTCCAGAACGTGCAGCCAGCCGCCGTTCTCGTAGACGATGGCGTCGTCGCCGAGGCTCGGCTCCTTGACGTCGTACTCGGAATGGTCGGTCACCTGCCGGAAGGCGCCGCCCACGGTGTCGTAGGCCCAGATCTGGAGGCGCCCGGTGCGGTCGCTCGTGAAGTAGATCGTGTCCCCATGCCACATCGGGTAGTTCTCGGCGCCGGGCCAGTCGGTGATGCGGGCCGTCGTGCCCTTGTCGAAATCGTGGATCCAGATGTCCTGGGCCATGCCGCCCTGGTAGCGCTTCCAGGTGCGGCCCTCCGAGGTGATGCGGTTGTAGGCGAGGCGGCGGCCGTCCGGCGACCAGCTCGACAGGCCGCCCTCGGGCAGGGGCAGCATCTGCGGGAGGCCGCCTGCGAGCGGCACCGTCCAGAGCTGCTGCTCGCGCATCGTGAAGCTGGTGCGCGAACTCTGGAAGCGCACCGCCTTGCCGTCGGGCTGCCAGTCGATGACCCGGTCGCCCAGCGGGTGCCAGGTGAGACGCCGGGGCTCGCCGCCGGCGGCGGGGATCACGTAGACGTCCCGGTTGCCGTCGTAGTCGCCCGAGAACGCGATCCACTTCCCGTCAGGGGAGAACTTGGGCTGCGACTCGAAGCCGACGTGGGAGGTGAGACGGCGGGCCTCGCCGCCCGCGGCCGGCACCGTCCACAGGTCGCCGCCCTGGACGAACACGATCGTGCCGCCGAGGAGGTCGGGGTTGCGCAGCAGGCGCATGTCCTGCGCGTCGAAGTCGTCGGCGGCGACGGACAGCCCCGCCGCGAGCAGGATCAGGACGGCCAGGGGCCAGGAACGCATGCTCATGATCACTCCTCGGGGATCCGGATCGGGAGTTGTTCGGGACGGCACAACCACTTACCAACGTCAGCGCGGGCGGATTGTTGCACAATCCGCCCGCGCGCAGAAGTCTCGATCCGGCCGGGATCAGCGCCGGAAAACCCGGTCCCAGAAGCTCCCCTTGACCACGGCGGCGGACAGGGCGATGGGCACCTCGCCCAGCGGCTTGCCGTCCAGTTCGGCGACGGCCTTGCCGATCACGGTGCCGGCGGCCGCCGGCGCCTCGATGCGGTCGGGCAGCTCGTAGCGCAGGGTCACGTCGCCGGCCCGGGCCTTGCGGACGCCGACCTCCAGGGGCTGGGTGAAGACCAGCCCGGCGGTCTTGAGCTTGCCGCCCTTGACCGTCAGCAGGCGGGGGCAGGAGTCGCCCGCAGCCGGCACCAGTTTCACCGGCGAATACTCCGTGAAGCCGCGGGCCAGCAGGCGGGTGGTCTCGCTGCCTCGGGCGGCGTTGGTCTTGGCGCCCATGACCACGGAGATCAGCCGCACGCCCTTCTGGGTGGCGGCCGCGGTGAGGCAGAAGCCGGCCTCGACGGTGTAGCCCGTCTTGATGCCCTCCAGGCCGCGCAGCTTGCCGACCAGGGGATTCGGGTTGCGCAGCAGGAACTGGCCGTTGCGGAAGGGCACCTGGTCCATCACGGCCCAGGCCAGCGATTCCGGGTGACGGCAGATCTCGCGCCCCAGCACGGCCATGTCGTAGGCCGAGGAGAGGTCGCTCGACTGGCCGCGGGCCGGGGGCAGCCCGTGCACGCTGTGGAAGACGGTGTCGCGCATTCCCAGTTCGCGCGCCCGCTCGTTCATCAGCACGACAAAGGCGTCGTCGGTGCCGGCGACGTGTTCGGCGAGGGCCACGCCGGCGTCGTTGCCCGAGTGGACCGCCAGGGCCATCAGCAGGTCGCGGACCGTGAAGACCTCGCCCTGCTTGAGGTAGACCTGCGAGCCGCCGATGCGGCTGGCCCGCGCGGACACCGTCACCATGTCGTCGAGTGTCAGCTCGCCGCGCGCGGCGTGCTCGAGCACCACCAGCTCGGTCATCATCTTGACCATCGACGCCGGGGCGAGGCGGGCGTGCTCGTTCTCGGCGAACAGGATCTCGCCGCTGCGTTCCTCCATGACGATGGCGGACGAGTAGGCGCCGGACAGGGCGGCGGCGGCGGCGGGAAGCAGGAACGTGACGGTCAGCAGGGCGGCGATCCGGGCGTCCATCCGTGGCATGGCGGTCCTCGCGCGTCGGGGGTGTGTTGCCGGGGTGCCTTCCATGGTCCCCGCGCGCAACTTATCCGGCTGCCGGCGCGGATGTCAAGGAGCCGCGACCGGAACGGTGAACTTCGTCCCGCCGGCCCCGTAGGGACTCCGTTCGAGGCTGTGTCCTTGCTTTCGCCGGCGGATTGGGCTGGAATGGGGCCGGGTCGGGAACGGGTCCGGCACGGCGGGAGAGGTCATGCGGTTCGGTTGGCACATCACGGCGGCGCTGGCGGCGGGTCTGGTCGCCGGGTGCGGGCACGCGCCGGCGCCGCCCCTGCGCTACGCCGACGCCTGGCGCTGCGAGGCGCCCGCCGATTCACTCGGCATCGAAGACGTCCGGGCCCTGTCGCCCGCCGCCCGCGAGCGGCGCCGCGCGCAGGCGCTGCCGTGGCGGCAGCTCGCCGCGACGACCCGCGACGACGCCGAGCGGCTGCGCGCCCTGGTGACGGCGTTCGCGCTCGCCCCCGACGTCCCGGACCACGGGTTCGCCCTGGCCGAGGCCGCCGGCCGGGTCGGCGACACGCAGCGGGCCCTGGCGACCCTCGACGCGGTCGAGCCGGCGATCCCGGAGCTGCCGGTCGCGGCGCGGCGCGCGGCGCGACTGCGGCTGGCCCTGGCGCGCGGCTGGCTGCACCGCGATCGCGGCCGCTGGACGCTGGCCCACGCCTGGGCCGACAGCGCGGCCCGCATCTCGCCCGCCGAGCGCGAGGTCCGCATGCTGCAGGGCCTGTGCCGGGCCGCGCACGGGGACCTGCGGGGCGCCTACAACATCTCGCGCGACATCGAGACCAAGGAGTACTTCCGTTTCGAGTGGCGCTGGATCCGCGGCGTCGCCGAACTGGCCCGCGGCGACGTCGCGAACGCCTACCACTGGCTGCGGGACACGCGGCCCGAGGGCCCCTGGTCCGCCCGCTTCCACCGCGATCTGGCCATGGTCTGCGAGCGCGTCGGCGACCCGGTGGAGGCCCGCCGCTACTTCACCTACAGCTACGACGCGCTCGGGCTCGGGCCGGGCACGTGTCCCGGCCCCGCCGACGTCCTGGCCGACGAGGGACGCGCGAAGCCTGCGCGGCTTCCGGTCTGGATCGCGTTCGGCCGCCTCCTGGCGACCGGCTCGCCCTACGGCTGGGCCCTGGCGGCGACCGACAGCTTCGCGGCGGCGGCCTCCCCCGCAGCCCGGATCGCCTGGGCCGACCGCGCCGTGGACGCGCTCGGGGTCTGCATCCGCCTCGACGATCACCAGGAGCAGTGCCGCGCGGGGCGGGGCCTGCTGTACGCGCAGATCGGCGCCGACGAGCTCGCGCTGGAGGATCTCAGACGCGTCCTGGACGCGCGGCGGGAGCGGGGCGAGCCGGGAGCGGATCTGGCGGCCCGGTACGGGAAGCTGCTGAACCGCACCGGCAGGGTCGAGGGCGCGGAGGAGTGGTTGCGCGAGGCGCTGTCGGCGACGCCCGATCGGGCGGAGATCTGGAGCGACCTTGGCTACACCCTGATGATGACCGGCCGCGCGGCCCAGGGCGAGCAGGCGCTGGACCGCGCCCTGGCCCTGGACCCGGGTCTGGCGGCCGCCTGGTACAACCGCGGGCTGCACCGCTATCAGGCCCGGCGCTGGAGCGAGGCCGCGGACGACTTCGCCCGCGCCCTGGAACTCGCGCCCGACAATCCCGACATCCCGCCCCTGCTGCAGCAGGCCCGCACCCGCGCCCGCCGGTGAACCCGGCGGCTACCGGACGGCCGGGCCGTGGTCGCGCCGCCGCCACGCCTTGGCGATCAGCCAGAGGTTCAGCCCGACGATCGCGAGCATGAGCGCGCGCGCACCCCACAGGTAGGGGATGTCCGCCTCCGCCTCATCGTGCATGAGCAGCTTGGGCACGGCGTCCTGGTACGTCCAGACGCCCAGGATGGCCAGCATGTAGAGCGGCGTGACGTACTTGATCACGAACTTGAAGAAGCCCGGGACCTTCAGCTGCGCGCCCTTGTGCATCTCCTGCCAGCCGCGCTCGACCCCGAACACCCAGCCGAAGATGATCACCTCGATGATCCCGAATACGACCAGGCCGAAGGTGCCGGCCCAGAAATCCATCTCGTCCATGAAGCCGTGGCGGAAGAACGCCACCACACCGATCGTACCCGTCAGCAGCACGGCGAAGACCGCGTTGACGGACTTCACGCGCGACCATTTGAACTCGTCCTCAATGAAGGCGACCGCCGGCGACAGCAGCGCCACCGACGAGGTGATGCCGGCGATGAACAGCAGCAGGAACCACATCGCGCCCAGCAGCTGGCCCAGCGGCAGCTGCTGGAAGATGACGGGCATGGCGACGAAGCCGAGGTCGAAGGAGCCGGCCGCCGCGATCTGCTGCGTCTCGGCGATGCCGAAGAAGGCGACCGCCGCCGGGATCGCGATGGTGCCGCCGAGGATCACCTCGGCGAACTCGTTGGTCATCGTGGTGGCCAGGCCGTTCAGGGTGATGTCGTCCTGCTCGCGCACGTACGAGGCGTAGCAGTTGATCATTCCCTGGCCCAGGCTCAGCGTGAAGAAGATCTGGCCGGCCGCCGCCAGCCAGACCGAGGCCCGCCCGAGCAGGGCGAAATCCGGCTGCCAGACGAAGGCCAGCCCCTCGGCCACGTTGCGCTCCGGGAAGGACGGGTCCGGCGCGCCCATGGTCAGCACGCGCACCGCCAGCACGATCGCGAACACGAACAGCACCGGCAGGCCGTACTTCGCCAGCACCTCGATGCCGCGGGAGATCCCGCGCGCCAGGAAGAACCAGTTGAAGAACAGGGTCAGGGTCAGGAAGGCGACCGCGGGCAGGACCGAGGCGAAGAACTGGTTGGGCGCGACGCCCTGGTAGCCCTGCAGGAACGCGCTCATCGCCTCGCGCGAGGTGTTGCCCCAGTAGGCGCCGCTGCCGGAGAACCAGCTGAAGGCCAGGGTCCACGATTCGATGAAGCAGTAGTAGATGCCGATGGTGAAGGGCAGGAAGATCCCGAACGCGCCGAGGTACTTCGCCAGGGGGTGCTTCCACATCAGGTGGAACATCCCCGGCGTGGAGCCGTGGCCGCGGGCGCCGCCGTAGCGGCCCGTCGTCCACTCGACCCACATCAGGGGGATGCCCAGCAGCAGCAGGGCGATGAAGTAGGGGATCATGAAGGCGCCGCCGCCGTTGTCGGCCGCCTGGCGCGGGAAGCGCAGGAAGTTGCCCAGCCCGATGGCGTTGCCCGCCATGGCCAGGATCAGGCCGATGCGCGTGCCCCACTGCGCCCGCCCGCCGCCGGCGGCGGCCGCGAAGTCCGCCCGCTTGCCCAGCCTCAGGATGCGCGAGAAGGCGAACCAGGTGAAGCCGATGATCGTGCCCCAGGCCAGGACCAGGAAGAGCATGGACATGCGCGGCACCTCCTGCGCGGTAGCGGAACGCGACGGGTACGGACGGGGATCGTAGCGGGAGGGTCCCGGAGCGTCAACGCCGCAGCGGGCGGGGAGGCGGAAATCAGCGGGACGGCGCGCCGGACGCCGCGGCCTTCGGAACCGTCGCGGGCGCGTCGCGCATGTAGGCGCCCAGGCGCCAGAACAGCAGGGCCAGGCAGAGGGCGCCGCCCACCAGGTCGGCGCCGGCCATGCCCAGCCAGCCACCCTGCAGGCCGCCCAGCTTCAGGCCCACCCAGACGCCGGCGGGCTCCAGCAGCACGCGCATGCCGAAGTTCGGCAGCATGCCCATCAGCCCGTTGCCCTGGGCGTGGAACCAGAAGGCCGTGATGTTCACGATGCTGAGCATCGGCCGCGCGAGGGTCACCCAGCGGACCAGCCCGACGCCGGCGGCGATGACCGTCGGCTCGTCCGTGAAGATCCGCAGGGCCCAGGACGGGAACAGGATCACGGGCAGCGACAGGACGCCCATGAGGATCAGCGCGTAGCGCAGCGTCAGCAGCGTCGTTTCGCGGACCCGGTCGCGACGGCCGGCGCCGTGGTTCTGGCCGACCATGATCATCATGCTCATCGAGATGCCGAGCGTCGGCAGGAACACGAAGCTCAGCAGGCGCGTGCCGGCGCCGAAGGCGGCGATGGCGTCGGTGCCGTAGCCGGTGAGCATGTCGGTGATCACGTAGGCCGACAGCGGCATCGACAGGTTGGCCACGAAAGCGGGCGCCGACACGTTGGCCCAGCCGCGCAGCAGGGCGGGGCTCCACGACCACGCGGCGCGGTCGTAGCGCACGCGGCGGCGGGGGTTGCGCAGTTCGCGCAGCACCATCAGCGCGGCGAACAGGAAGCTGACGGCCGTGGTCACCGCCGCGCCGGCCACGCCCAGCTCGGGGAACGGGCCCGGCCCGAAGATGAACAGCGGGTCCAGCACGACGTTCAGCGCCAGCGCCACGGCCATGACCTTGAACGGGTAGATCGTGTCGCCCTCGCCGCGGAACAGGGAGTTGAGCACCATCGGCAGCAGCGAGAACGCCGACGTGGCGAACGCCACCTGCGTGTAGAGGATCGCGCCCTCGGTGACGCCGGGTTCGGCGCCCATGCGCCGCAGCGCGGCGGGCGCCAGCAGCAGGCCCAGCGGCGTGATGATCGCCGTGAAGATCCCGATCACGATCAGGGCGTGCCAGAGGAAGTTGCGCAGTTGCCGTTCGTCGCCGCCGCCGACCAGCCGCGAGACCAGCGAGGTCGCCCCCTGGCCGAGCGCGCCGGCGACCGAGTGGATCAGGTAGGCGATCGGGAACGACAGCGACACCGCCGCCATCGCCTCGCGCGAGTAGCGCCCCAGGTAGAGCATGTCCACCAGCCCGAAGGCCGTGACCAGGACCATGGCCATGATCATCGGCACGCTCAACCCCAGCAGGGTCCGGTCGACCGGCCCCTCCAGGATGGGGTTGGCGGCGCCGGGCTCGCGGAGCCCCGAGGCGCGCAGGCGGGCCAGGAACGACGACATCGCGGCTCGCGATCGGTTCGGGATGAGGGCGGGCGAGGCCACAAGTAAGCACATCGGCCGGCGGTGTGCCAGGAACAGCATCCCCCCTGGCCGCCCGGCGGCCAATGCGACTAGATTGGCATCCGGAGCCGGTCCCGTCGTTCCGGCCGGCCCGTTCGCGAGAGGGGAAATGGCATGAAGAAGCTCCGGGCGAGGTTCGACCAGGCGGACGTTCGCATCACGGCCCTGATGGCCAGGCACGGCATGCTCCTGCTGCGGATGAGCGTCGGGATCGTGTTCCTGTGGTTCGGCGGGCTCAAATTCTTTCCGGGCCTCAGCCCCGCCCAGGACCTCGCGGTGCGGACCATCGATGTGCTGACCTTCGGCCTGCTTTCGCACGGGACCGCCATCGTCCTGCTCGCCGCCTGGGAGGCCCTCATCGGCGCGGGCCTGCTCTCCGGCGCCTATCTGCGCGCGACGCTGCTGCTGCTGTTCCTGCAGATGCTCGGCGCCATGACCCCGCTGTTCCTCTTCCCGGGCGAGACGTTCACGCGCTTCCCCTACGCCCCCACGCTCGAGGGCCAGTACATCATCAAGAACCTGGTGCTCATCAGCGCGGGCATCGTCCTGGGCGCGACGGTGCGCGGCGGCAGGATCGTGCCGGAAAAGGCGCCCGGTTCCCGCCGGCCCTGAACGCCGTACCGGCGGCATCGGACGGTGGGAATCCGTCGCAGGAGGCGAACATGGAATACGAACTGGAGTACGATGAGGGCCTGGGCGTGATCGTGGGTCGCCTACACGGCGAACTGGACGCCGCCGGCGCCCGCAGGGTGGCGTCCGACCTGACGCAGCTCGTCCTGAAGCACGATTGTCCCCTCTTCCTGATCGACCTGCGGGACGGCAACATCACGCGCTCCACGCTCGAGATCTACACGATCCCCAGGGCGGTGAAGGACGTCGGCGTGCCGGGCGGCGTGAAGCGGGCGCTGGTCGTCGGCGGGATCACGGAGGATTTCGATTTCCTCGAGACGGCGTCGCTCAACGCCGGCAACCTGGTCAAGCTGTTCACCGATCCGCACGAGGCCCTCGCCTGGCTCAAGGGCTGATGGACGTCGTCAGGGACCCCCCTCCGGCAGCGGTGCCGCCCCCAGCCATCCCAGCGGAAAATCCGCCGGCAGCGCCACCATGTCCAGGATCGCGGCGATCAGTTCCCCGTGCTCGCCCGCGCGGTGTTCGTTGCGGTATTCCCAGACGACGGCGCCGTCGGGCGTCACTTCCAGCGCGCGCCCGTTGTCGGACTCGACGATCAGGGTGTTGCCGCCGGGCAGGCGCTGGGCCGAGCCGCAGGTCGCGGAGAACAGGCGACGGCCGGGGCCGTCCGCGTAGGACCAGACGATCTGCTGCGTGAGCGGGTCCACTTCCAGCACCTGCGAGCGTCCGCCGCGCCCCAGGTTGTCGAAGAGCAGGAGGCGCCCCGTCGGCAGCAGGGTCGGCTGGTGCTGCTTGACCCAGGGGCCGGTCAGGGCCCAGACGAGCGTCTCGCGCCGGGGGTCGAGGATCGCCAGGGCGTTCAACTCGCGGATCGAGGTCAGGATGTTCCCCCGTTCGAAGATCGGGGAGAGGTGGGAGAGGGAGCCGTCCAGCAGTTCCAGGGTGTTGGTGTGGAAGACGTCGCCCCCGGCCGGCGCCGCGTCCAGGAGCGACGCGTAGGACGACGACTCCAGGGCGGCGAGCAGCGGGATCCGCCGCTCGAACTTTCCCTCGGGGCTCAGCACCGTGAAGTAGTCCAGCAACGCGGGCTCGTCGCCGCGGAAGCGCGGCGTGAGTTCAGCCTCCCGCGTCAGCACCCAGATGCGGCCGTCGTCGGCCACGTGCAGGTCGTGGTGGCAGTGTCCGGGGTAGGCCCAGAGCAGGCGCGAGTCGCGGTCCAGCTTGACCAGTCCGTGACCCTCGAAGATCGCGAGGATGCCGCCGTCGGGGAACAGGTGCGCGCGCCGCCAGCAGCCCGTGGCGTTGTGCCTGCCGGGGGGCAGGAAGGCGTCCGGATCGGTGGCGGCCGCGTCCCGGTAGTCGCGGCGCCAGCGGTGCAGGATCTCGCCCGATCGCGCGATCAGCAGCGCCTCGGGGGCGTGGCCGGAGACGAAGAACATCAGCTCGTGGCCGCTGCGCGCCGGGTCGTGCTGCGTCACACCGGTGTGCGCCGGCAGTGGCCGGGAGCCCGCGGCGTAGCCGAGGCTCAGGAGTTTGCGGGCCGCGGCGCGCTGGACCCGGCTCAGCACGTGGTCGTCGCCGTCGTCGACGTGCTCCATGACGGACCACTGGCCGGGCAGGTCGTGCCCCGCCGGTGGTGGGCGCACGCGGTGAACGACGGCCGCCGCGAGGCGGGCGGGGAGGGAGTCGCTGCCGTCGAGCAGGACGGCGGCGCCGGCGGCGAGGATCAGGATCGCGAACACCCACAGGACGGCGGCCACCCTGTGCGCGGGGCGCGTGTCCGTCGAGTGGTGCCGATTGAATCGGAACATGGACGATCACCCGATCACTGGCGATGAATCCGACTCGGCAGGCAGCATACCACAGCCGCCCGGCGCCGTCCTGCCGGACCGGGCTCGCGGAAATCCGCAGCGCCTTGACGCCCCCCGCCCCCGCCCTTATGGTGCGCGGACGACCGCCCCCGAAAGGAACCGCCGGCGCCATGTCCCGCACCATCGCCGTCACGACGGCACTGCTGGTCTGCAGCAACGTCTTCATGACCTTCGCCTGGTACGCGCACCTGCGCAACCTGTCGCACCGCCACTGGCTCGTCGCCGCGCTGGTCAGCTGGGGGATCGCCCTGTTCGAGTACCTGCTGCAGGTGCCGGCCAACCGCATCGGCCACGCGCAGATGAACCTGGGGCAGCTCAAGATCCTGCAGGAGGTCGTCACCCTGGCGGTCTTCGTGCCGTTCTCGGTCCTGTACATGAAGGAGCCGCTGCACCGGGACTACCTGTGGGCGGCGCTGTGCATCCTGGGCGCGGTCTTCTTCGTCTTCCGACACCGCTTCGCGGCCTGAACCCGCGCCACGATCGCAACCGACCGGAGGTCCCATGTCCGACAAGCAGTGGCCCGCGCCGCCCGAGATGCGCATCGACACCGACAAGACCTACCACGCCGTCATCGCCACCCCGCGCGGCGAGATCGAGGTGGAACTGCACGCCGATCACGCGCCGCGCACGGTCAACAACTTCGTGTTCCTGGCCCGTGAAGGCTTCTACGACGGCGTCGTCTTCCACCGGGTCATCGACGACTTCATGATCCAGGGCGGCGACCCCACCGGCACCGGCCGCGGCGGCCCCGGCTACCGCTTCGGGGACGAGTGCCGCGGCAACCCGCTGCGCCACGGGGCCAAGGTGCTCTCGATGGCCAACTCCGGCCCCGACACCAACGGCAGCCAGTTCTTCATCACCCACTGCCCGCAGCCCCACCTCGATGGCCGCCACACGGTCTTCGGCACGGTGGTCCGCGGGCAGGACATCGTGGACGCGGTGCGTCAGGGCGACGCCATGACCCGGGTCGAGATCCGCGAGCAGCTCAAGGAGGGCGTCGAATGAAGACTCCGCGCACCCGAATCCTGCGCCTGGCCGTCGTGTTCGCCGCGATCGCCGCTGTTGCCGGCGGCTGCGCCACGGTCGGCCACGAGTTTCCCTCGTCGGGCGTTTCCGAGATCCGCATGGGACAGACCACGCAGCAGCAGGTGAAGGCGCTGTTCGGCGATCCCTGGCGCACGGGCGTCGAGGACGGCCGGCCGACCTGGACCTACGGCCGCTACCGCTACAAGCTCTTCGGCGAGACCCAGACCAAGGACCTGATCGTGCGCTTCGACGAGCAGAACCGGGTCCACTCGTACACGTTCAGCACGACCGAGCCGCGCTAGGCACGCCGGCGCGGCGCGAAAAAGGAACCCGGGCCGCCGCCGGTCCGGGTTCCTGCGTTCCGCGCGGGGTTGTGATCAGCCCAGCTTCCTGAAGACCTTCGCGATGCGCTTGACGGCCCAGTTGACGTCCTTGCGGGTGATCGTCAGGGGCGGCGCGATGCGGATGACCTTCTCGTGCGTCTCCTTGCAGAGCAGTCCCTCGGCCATCAGCGCCTCGCAGTAGGGCCGCGCGGGCCGGTCGAGCACGACGCCGATCCAGAGGCCCGTGCCGCGCACGGTCTTGATGCTCTTGGCGTCGATCTTCTTCAGTTCGGCCATGAAATGCTCGCCCTGCCGGAGCGAGTTCTCGACGAGCTTCTCCTCGACGATGACCCTGAGCGCCTCGCGCGCGACGGCGCAGCCCAGCGGGTTGCCGCCGAAGGTCGAGCCGTGGTCGCCGGGATGGAAGACGCCCATGACCTCGTCGTTGGCCAGGAAGGCGCTGACAGGGTAGAAACCGCCGCTGAGCGCCTTGCCGACGATCATCCCGTCGGGCTTCACGCCCTCCCACTCGTGGGCGAACATCCGGCCGGTGCGGCCCAGACCGCTCTGGATCTCGTCGACGATCAGCAGCACGTTGTTCGCGCGGCAGATCTCCTCGGCCTTCTTCAGGAAGCCCTGCGGCGGCATCACGATGCCGGCCTCGCCCTGGATGGGCTCCACCAGGAACGCGCAGGTGTTGGGCGTGATCGCCGCGGCCAGCGCGGCCGCGTCGCCGAAGGGAACGACCTTGAAGCCGGGCGTGAAGGGCCCGAACCCGTCGCGATACTGGGGCTCGGTGCTGAAGCCGACGATGGTCGTGGTGCGGCCGTGGAAGTTGTCGGCGCAGACGACGATCTCGGCCTGGTCGGCGGGGATGCCCTTGACCCTGTAGCCCCACTTGCGGGCGGCCTTGACCGCCGTCTCGACGGCCTCGGCGCCCGTGTTCATCGGCAGCGCGCGCGTGAAGCCCGTCAGTTCGGTCAGTTCGCGGGTGAAGTGGGGGAGCTGGTCGTTGCGGAAGGCGCGGCTCGTGAGCGTCACGCGCGCGGCCTGGCGGCGGAAGACCTTCAGCAGGCGCGGGTGGCAGTGGCCCTGGTTCACCGCGCTGTAGGCGGCCAGGCAATCCAGGTAGCGCTTGCCCTCCACGTCCTCCACCCAGATGTCTTCGGCCCGCGCGATCACGAGATCCAGCGGATGGTAGTTGTGCGCCCCGTACCGGTCCTCCAACTCGATGTACTTGCTGGTCTTCATCGCGGCCTCCAGGCGTGTGATGGGTTGGCGCCCTCGTGCGGGCCATGTATGGACAGCGGGGGTCCGCGTCGGGCTCAAGATATATGGCGCCGCGTCGGCTCTCAAATTTTACCGCACATCCTGTGGTGGCAGGGGACGCGCTCCGGGCACCTCCTGTGCCCGGAGCGCTTGGCCTTCCGGCCTTTCCGCCATCCTGGCTTCAAGGCCTCCAGGACACCCCTGCCACCACAGGATGTGCGGCTTCAAGGTGAACAACAAGACCGACAATCACATAAAGTGTTATATATCAATATAATATAAGCGTTGTGAAATTCGGGGAACAATTTGGTGCCGGAGCGATGATTTTACTTGAATAACTAAACTACTTGAATTATTAAAGCAAAGGCGCCGCGGGGACCCAAGGATGGGAACCGGTGGGCGCCAGGTCGATGGCGTGAGAGATCGCCGGGTCCGGACGGAGCGCCGGTGAAGGCCGCGGACCCTGTTCGCAGGGCGGGGAAGGATCCCCGACCGGCACCCTCTCGGGGGACCGCGCAGGCAGGGATGCCGGCGCGGTCCTCCTGACGCCGGGACCGTCGGGTCTCGCGAGGCGGACAACGGAGGCAAGGAGGCCCCACGTGCGCCGCGAACCGCCGTCCCCGTCTCCCGACGGTGACGGCACGTCCCACGTGCCCGGAACGCCCCTGGCCCCGCTGATGCACGGCCGGGTGCGCCTGCTCGTGGTGTCCCACCTGATGCGGTCCGGCGCGACCGCGTTCACCGAACTGCGCTCCCTGCTCGGCCTGACCGACGGCACGCTCTCGGTCCACCTCGCCACCCTCGAACAGGGGGGGGCCGTGGAGATCGTCAAGGAGTTCGTGGGGAAGCGGCCGCGGACCGTGGTCCGGCTGACGCCGGCAGGGCGCGAGATGTTCGCGCGCTACGTCGAAGACCTCAAGAGGATCGTCCCCGGGCTGTAGCCAGGGGACGATCGGCGCCATCGCGGCCGTGCGGCTTCAGTCGTCCATCGCGCAGGGCAGGTAGAAGCGCCCCGCGTACTCGTCGACCATCCGCTCGCTGCTGAAGCGCGGGACCACCGTAGACATGGCGTGCTGCATGCGCTGGATCCAGGCGCGGGGCAGGCCGTCCGGCCCGCGGTCGTAGAACATCGGCACCACGACCTTCTCGAGCAGCTCGAACAGTTCGACGGAGTCGCGGGCGTCCTGCGTCGCCTCGTCCACGCCGTGGTCGTCCCCGAAGGCCCAGCCGTTGCGCCCGTCGTAGCCCTCGCACCACCAGCCGTCGAGCACCGACAGGTTCAGGGCGCCGTTGGCGGCCGCTTTCATGCCCGAGGTGCCGCTCGCCTCCAGCGGCCGGCGCGGCGTGTTCAGCCAGATGTCCGCGCCCTGCACCATGCGGCGCGCCAGGGCGATGTCGTAGCCCTCCAGCACCACCAGGCGGCCGCGCAGCGCCGGGATGCGCGACAGCTCCCAGACGCGCTGGATGAGCAGCTTGCCGGGTTCGCTGCGCGGGTGGGCCTTGCCGGCCATCAGCACCTGCACGGGCCGGTCGGCGTTCGTCAGCAGCCGCACGAAGCGGTCGGGGTCGCTCATCAGCAGCGTCGCCCGCTTGTACTCGGCGAAGCGGCGGGCGAAGCCGATGGTCAGGGTGTGCGGGTCGAAGACGCGGTCGACGTCGGCGATCTCCGGCGCCGGCGCGCCGTTGCGCGTCAGCTGGCGCTGCAGCCGCCGCCGCACGCCGTCGATCAGCTCGGACCGCAGGTGCTCGTGCACGCGCCAGATCTGCTCCGGCGCAGGGGAGCCGGCGCCCGCCCCTAGCCGCAGGTTCTCGATCTCCGGCGCGATCCAGGTCGGCATGTGCACACCGTTGGTCACGCTCGTGATGGGCACCTGGGCCGTCGTCCGTTCGGGCCAGAGGTGCCGCCACATCCCGCGCGACACCTCGCCGTGCAGGGCGCTGACGCCGTTGGCGAAGCGCGACAGGCGCAGGGCCAACACCGTCATCTCGAAGCGCTCGTGCGGGTTGGCCGGGTCGGTCAGGCCCAGGGCGATCAGCCGTTCGACCGGCTCGTCCATGCCCGCGGCCAGGGGCCGCAGGTACTGCATGACGTGGGCGACCTCGAAGTTGTCGTTGCCCGCGGGCACCGGCGTGTGGGTCGTGAAGACGCAGCCCGCGCGCACCGACGCCACGGCCCGTTCGAAGGTCTGGCTGCCGTCCACGATGTGCCGGCGCAGCTGCTCGAGGCAGAGGAACGAGGAGTGGCCCTCGTTGAGGTGGCAGACCGCGGGCGCGATGCCCATGGCGCGCAGGGCGCGCAGGCCGCCGACGCCGAGCAGGAACTCCTGGCGGACGCGGGTATCCTCGTTGCCGCCGTACAGGTGCCCGGTGATGTTGCGGTCCTCGGCGTTGTTGCCGGGCAGGTCGGTGTCCAGCAGGTACAGGGGGATGCGGCCGACGCTGACCTTCCAGACGCAGGCCAGCAACTTGCGGCCGGGGTAGGGCAGCGACAGCGTCAGGGGATCGCCGTGCTTGTCGTGGACCAAAGCCATCGGCAGGCGTTCGAAGTCGTTCGCCAGATAGACCTCGTGCTGGCGGCCGGCGAGGTCGACTTCCTGGTGGAAGTAGCCGTAGCGGTAGGCCAGGCCGACGGCGACCAGCGGCAGGTCGCGATCGCTGGCGGCCTTCAGGTGGTCGCCGGCGAGGATGCCGAGGCCGCCGGAGTAGATCGGCAGGGACTCGTGGATGCCGAACTCCGCGCAGAAGTAGCCGATCTGCCGCCCGCCGAAGTCCAGGTCGATCGGCGCCTCGCCGCTGCCCAGGTAGGCCCGCTGGCGGTCGCGCACGGCAGCGAGCCGCGCGGTGAAGTCCGCGTCGGCGGCCAGAGCCGCCACCCGCGCCGCGTCGAGGGCTTCGATCACCGCGAGGGGGTTGTGGCGGCCGTTCTTCCAGAGCACGGGATCCAGCTCGATCATCAGGCGCGTCGCTTCGGCGTCCCAGGTCCACCAGAGGTTGCGCGCGATCTCGTAAAGCGGCGCCAGCGGCGCGGGCAGATGGCGTTCGGGTCCGAAGCGCTCGGTCAGGGACATGGGGACTCCTCGTCGCTCGACGGTCCTGGCCGGCCACCCCCGAGCGGGGCGGGTTCGGCCGGGGAAGATAACCCGGGGGCGCTGCGTCGCGCCAGCCCGATCACGGGCATGTCATCGGCCTGGAATCAGAAGAGTTGAGGCGGTTCCAGTCGGGGAGTGTCGCCCAGGGTGTGGCCTTCGAGCCGCAGCAGCTGCGCCTTGACCGAAAGGCCGCCGGCGAAGCCGACCAGCGAGCCGTCCGAGCCGACGACCCGGTGGCAGGGGATCAGGATGGGCAGGGGGTTCTGGCCGACCGCCTGGCCGACGGCCCGCACCGCGTCGGGTCGCCGGATCTCGGCGGCCACCCGCTTGTAGGTGCGCAGCTTGCCATGGGGGATCGCCTGCAGCCGGCGCCACACCGCGAGCTGGAACGGCGTGCCGTGCGGGTCGAGTTCCAGGTCGAAGGTCTCGCGGCGTCCGGTGAAGTACTCGGCGAGCTGGGAGCGCAGATCCTCGAACGAGGCGTCGTGCTCCCGCAGGCCGGGTTCGTCCCTGAGCGACCGCGCGACGGCATGGGCGTGGATGTGGTATTGGTAGGCGCGCGGCAGGAATTCCAGGCGCACGAGTCCTTCGTCGCCGGCGACCGCCAGCAAGGGGTCCAGGACGGTCCGCAACAGGGCGTAACGCAGCATGGTCCACCCGCCGTCGATGATCCCGGCCGCGGTTCGGGTCCGCGGCCGGCGTGGGGCGCATCATAACAGACCCCGGACCGGCGGGGAAGGGGGCGCCGAATGAAACTGCTGTCCTGGCACGACGTTGGGACCCATCCCGCCTGGCTGGCCGGCGACGTGGCCGACCTGCGTCCGCAGCAGGCCCACTGTGCCGGCCATCCGCGCGCAGCGGTATCGATGCCCGTCCGGTCGGAGGCCGGGTCGCCCGCCGAGGCAGCGTACGCCGCCGCGCTGCCCGCCGCGCTGCTGCCGCCGCGGCACGTGCCGCTGTTGCTGGTCGGCGACGATCCCGGTGTCGTCGCCGCGGCCGTGCGCTGGCTGCGCGACCGTGGCCGCGAGCGCGTCGACGGGGCCGTGCTGCACGGTCGGGACGCGCCGCCGGGCGATTGGGAGGCGGGCGCCGGGCGGCGCGTGCTGTGGCGTCCGAACGCCTTCCTGGCCGCCCACGCCGATCTGCTGCCGCCGCCGGACGCGGGCCCGGTCGTCGACCTCGGTTGCGGCGGCGGCCGCGAGGCGGTCTGGCTGGCGCAGAGGGGGCACGCCGTCACGGCCGTGGACCACCTGCCGGACGCGCTCGCCCTCTGCGAGCGGCTCGCGCGGGACCGGGGCGTCGAAGTGCGCACGCTCCGGCGCGACCTGACCCGTCACGGCGAGGCGCCCGCCGGTCCATGGGCGCTTGCGATCGCGCTGCGCTTCCTGCACCGGCCCCTGCTGTCGGACCTGGATGTCCTGCTGGCGCCCGGCGGGTTGGCGGTGGTGCGCACCTTCCGTTTCGAGGCCGGCGTGGAGCGGTTGCCGAAGCGGCGCTATTGCCTGGAGGCGGGGGAGCTCCTCGAGCTCTTCCCCGCCTCCCGGTTCGACATCCTGGCGCATGTGGAGGACCACGACCCCGACGGCCGGCCCGCAGCGGGCCTGGTCGCCCGCCTGCGGGTCACTCGAGGTAGTTGACGTAGGCCGGGTTGTACATGGAGTCCTTCATCGCCTGCAGCAGGTCGTCCGGACGCGGATTCTGCGCGAGGCCCTCGTCGTAGGCGACTTCCGCGACCGCGGCCGCGATGTGCGCCGACACCTTGCGGATCTGCTGCAGCGGCGGGTACAGGCAGCCGGTGGCCAGGTCGGCCTCGGTCACCTGCTCGGCCAGCGCGTGCGCCGCCCGCGAGAACATCTCGTCGGTGATCCGCGTCGCCCCGCAGACGATCGCACCCAGGCCCACGCCCGGGAAGATGTAGGCGTTGTTGCCCTGGCCCGAAACGTGGCGCTTGCCGTTGAGCTCCACCGGGTCGAAGGGGCTGCCGCTGGCGAACAGGGCGCGCCCTTCCGTCCAACTGTAGCACTGCTCGGCCGTGCACTCGGCCTTCGAGGTCGGGTTGGACAGCGCGAAGATCACCGGCCGCTTGTTGATGCGGGCCATCGCCTCGACCAACGGCTTGGTGAAGGTCTGCGGCGTGCCCGAGACGCCGATCAGGCAGGTGGGCTCCAGCTTGTTCACGGCCTCGGCGAGGCTGCCGATGAACGGGTGGTCGTGGGCGAAGGGCTTCTTGTGCTCCGCCAGGTCGGTGCGCGACTTGCACACCAGGCCGGTGGAGTCCACGTACCAGATCCGCTCCATCGCCGCCTGGCGCTCCATGCCGTCGGCGACCATCGCCGAGACGATCAGCTCGCCGATGCCGATGCCGGCCTCGCCCGCGCCGAAGAACAGGATCTTCTGCTGGGACAGCGGCACGCCCGTGACCCGCACCGACGAGAAGACGCCGGCCAGGGCCACCGAGGCCGTGCCCTGGATGTCGTCGTTGAAGCTGCAGACGCGGTCGCGGTACTTGGCGAGCAGGCGGAAGGCGTTGCGGTTGGCGAAGTCCTCGAACTGGATGATCGCCTTGGGATAGACCTTCTGCACGGCCACCACGAACTCCTCGATGAACTCGTCGTAGGCGGGCCCGCGCAGGCGCTTGTGGGGCATGCCGATGTAAAGGGGGTCGTTGAGCAGAGTCTCGCGGTCGGTGCCCACGTCCAGCGTGATGGGCAGCGTGTACACGGGGTGGACGCCCGCGCAGGCCGTGTAGAGTGTCAGCTTGCCGACCGGGATGCCCATGCCGTTGGCGCCCTGGTCGCCCAGGCCGAGGATGCGCTCGCCGTCGGTGACCACGATGATGCGCACGTCTTCCTCGGGCCAGTTCCAGATGATGTCCTCGATGTGGCCGCTGTCCTCGGCCGTGATGAACAGGCCGCGCGGCTTGCGGAAGATGTGGCCGTACTCGACGCAGGCCTGGCCGACGGTCGGCGTGTAGACGATGGGCATCATCTCGTCGAGGTTGTTCAGGATCACCTGGTAGAACAGCGCTTCGTTGCGCGATTGCAGGCCGATCAGGAAGATGTACTTGGCCAGGTCCGTCGGCTGCTTGCGGAAGTTCTCCAGGACCCGGTCGACCTGGTCCTCGATGGTGTGGACCCGCGGCGGCAGCAAGCCGCGCAGGCCGAGCGCATCGCGCTCCTTGTCGGTGAAGGCGGAGCCCTTGTTCAGGGCGGGGTCATGCAGCAGTTCCATGCGCGTGGGAAAACCGGAGGCGTGGGAGTGCTTCTTGCGGAACATGGCCCCTGTCCTTGGCTGAGGGTGGCGCGCTGTTAAGCAATTCACATCGATGTTAGGATGCTGCTACCGGAATCTCAAGTAAATGCGCCGAGAAATTCAAACCACCCCCGCAGCGGCCGGGACAGCCCCGGATTGCAGATCCCCGGCGCGGGGACTATCATCGGGCCATCCGACTCCCCCGACCCGAGGAGATCCGCGTGCAGATCGGTATTCTGGGTTTCAAGTTCACCGGCAAGACCACCCTGTTCAACGCCGTCACCGGCGCTTCGCTGCCCACCGGACAGGGCGGCGTGGAGCCGCACCTGGCCGTCGGCAAGATCCCCGACCCGCGCCTCGAGAAACTGACAGCCATGTTCAAGCCGAAGCGCGAGGTCCACGCCACGGTGGAATGGGTCGACGTGCCGGGCTTCGAGCCTTCCGGCGCCGCCGGACCGGGCGAAGGCACGCGGTTCCTGGAGCACGCGCGACGGGTCGACGCCCTGGCGCAGGTCGTGCGCTGCTTCGACAACGGCGTCGAGCCGCCGGACCCGCAGGGGGAGATCGAGTCGCTGGCCCTGGAACTGGCCCTGGCCGACCTGCAGGTCGTCGAGAACCGGATCGACAGGCTGGCCAAGGAGAAGCAGCGCAAGGGCAAGGTCGACCAGCCGCTGGAGCCGCCGCTCATGGAGCGCTTCCAGGCCACGCTGAGCGACGGCAAGCCCCTGCGCGACCTCCAGCTGAATCCCGACGAGGTCAAGCTCACCAGCGGCTTCTCCCTGCTCACGCTCAAGCCGCTGATCCTGGTGCTGAACGGCGACGAGGCGGGAGTGCCGCCGGACGTGCGCGAGGCCGCCGCGAAGGCCGGGTCGGAAGTCGTGGACCTTTGCGCCAAGGTCGAGGCCGAGCTGGCGGAGCTGTCCCCCCAGGAGCGCAGCGAGTTCCTCGCCGACCTCGGCATCGCCGAGCCCGCCGCCCACCGCATGGTGCGCTCCGCCTACCGCGCCCTGGGACTGCACAGCTTCTTCACCGTGGGCGAAGACGAGTGCCGGGCCTGGACGCTGCGTCGCGGCGCGCTGGCGCCGGAAGCGGCCGGCGTGATCCACTCGGATCTCGAGCGCGGCTTCATCCGCGCCGAGACCGTCGCCTACGAGGACCTGATCGCGGCCGGCGGCCTGGCGGAAGCGAAGAAGCTGAACAAGTTCCGCCTGGAGGGGAAATCCTACGAGGTCCGCGACGGCGATGTGCTGAACATCCGCTTCAGCGTCTAGCCTCCACGAGGAGTGCGATGATCCGCTCCGTCCCCGGGACCCGCGCGGGTGGCCTCGTCGCCGCGATCGCGATCCTGGCGGTGGTCGGGGCGTGGTCCGCCGCCTGGCGCGACCTCGACCGCACCCCGCTGACGCGCGTTCCGGTGCTCGACGAGGCGCACTACCTGCGCGAGGGGGCCGCCATCGCCGGCGGCCGCCTGCTGCCCGAGCGTCCCACCGTCATGTCCCCGCTCTATCCCTACCTCGTGGCGGCGACCGGCAGCGGCCGCACGCTCGATGCCCACGGCGTGCGGGTGGGGCCGCCGCCATGGGGACTGCGCGCGGCCCAACTCCTGATGTGGTTGGGCACGGCCTGGCTGCTGCTGCGCGAGGGCCGCCGCCTGCTGCCGCCGGCGCTGGGCTGGTTGCCGGCGTTGTTGTGGCTGCTCTACCGGCCCGGGGCGGTGCTGGCCGGTTCCGCCCTGATGGAGGTGCCGCTGGCGTTCCTGGCCACGCTCGGTCTGTCGCTCGCGGTCGCGCCGGGCACCGGGCGCGCGCTGCTGCGGTGCGCCGTCCTGGCCGGCTGTTGCCTGGGACTCGCCGCGCTGTTGCGCGGCACGGCCCTGCTGCTGCTCGTGCCGGCGCTGCTGGCGATCGGCGGCCGCCGCCGGCGGGCGGCGGTCCTCGGCGCAGCGCTGCTGGTGATGCTGCCGTTCGCGCTGTTCAACAGCGTGCGCCTGGGCCGGCCGTCGGGTCCGAGCCTCAACGCCGGCATCAACCTCTACATCGGCAACGGCGGCGAAGCCGCTGGGATGTTCCAGACCTTTCGCGGCCTGGACGCAGGGGAAGATCCCTCGGGTCGACGGTTCCTGTCGGAAAAGCTCGGCCGGACGCTGGCCGACGAGGGCGCCGCCGACCGGGCCTGGGCCGGCGAGGCCTGGAAATCGGCGCAGCAGAGGCCGCTGCGCGTCCTCGGCCTGTGGCTGCACAAGCTCCGGTTGCACTTCGTCGGGACCGAGATCCCGCAGATCTCGCCGCACGCCGCCTGGACGCGCGAGGCGCCGGTCCTGCGTCTGTTCTGGGTGCCCTACGGGTTGCTCGCGGCCGGGGGGCTGGCGGGCGCCGCGCTCGCGTTGCGGCGCGAGCCGCGCTTGCGACCCTGGGTGCTGGGCCTGCTGCTCATCATCGCTGTGCAGAGCCTCTTCTTCGTGGTCTCGCGCTACCGGCTCGTGCTCGTGCCCGGGCTGGCGCTGCTGACCGGCGCCGCGGCGGCGGTCCTGCTGCGCTCTCGGGGACGGGCCCTGGCTGCGGCCGGCGCCGTGGTTCTCGCCGCCGTGCTGGCGGTGCAGCCCTGGGGTCTGGGCGGGCAGTTCGCGCGATTGGAGGCCGCCGGCGATCTCAACGAGGCCGTCCGCTGGTCGCGTCTGGCCGACGCGCGGCAGGCGACGGACGGAGTCGTCGCCGCCGCCGACGCGCCCGAACGGCGTCGCGCCGAAGATCTGTTCCGCGCGGCGCTCGTGCGCGATCCCGTCCATCCGGAGGCCTGGCGCGGCCTGGCGGGACTGCTGCTGCGCTCCGGCCGCGACGACGAGGCCCTGGCCTGCCTGCGCGAGGGGATGGCCCGCGCCGACCCGGCCGAGGACGTACGCCGGGACTTCGCCGCGCTGGCCGTGCGCAGCGGCGAGGCCGCCGACGCGCTGCCGGTCCTGATGCAGCTGCTGCGCGACGCGCCCGAAGATCACGAACTCCTGCACCAGGCTGTCATCGCCCTGGCGCAGAGCGGCCGCACCGGCGAGGCCGAGGCGCTGGCCAGGCGCCTGACGGCGGCCGCGCCCGACGATCCCCGCGGGTGGCTGGACCTGGGGGTGATCCTGGCCCGGGACCGGCGCTACCCGGAGGCGCGCGCGGCCTTCGCCGACGGTCTGAAGCGCCGTCCCGACCACGCCCTGCTGCGATCTCAGCTGGCGCGCGTCGATTCCCTGCTCGCGCGGCGCTGAACCGGCCGCGCAGGATCGGCGGCGGCTGCGCGTTCAGATGCAGGAACCTGCAGCTGCAAGACGGAACGCTCAACTCGACCAACCATGCCGGAGGAACCTGACATGAAGACCCGCACACCGATCCTGGCCGCCCTGATCCTGGTCGTGGCCGCCGCCGCCTGGGCGCAACCCGGTCCGGGGCCGCGCGGCCGCGGCGGCGACGAATTCCCGGCCCGCCTGCTCGAGCGGCTGGACCTGACCGAGGCCCAGACCGCCGCCATCGCGAAGACCCGCGACGAGGCGCGCGAGCGCGGACGCGAGACCCGCAAGCAGATGATGCGCCTGCGCCACGAGCTGCAGGGGATCATGATGCAGGATCAGCCGGACGCCGCCGCCGCCGAGAAGCTCATCGAGCGGATGGGCGAGCTGCGCACCGAGCAGCAGGTGCGGCGGATGCAGACCCGCCTGGCGATCCACGACCTGCTGACCCCCGAGCAGCGCGACCGGCTGCCGCTGCCGGTCGACGGTCCCCGCGGACGCGGGTCCCGCGCCGAGCGCTCCGGCCCCGACGACGGTTGCGGGATGCGTGGCGACGGCTGCCGCCACCCGTCCGGCGGGCACGGTCACGGCATGTGCGACGGTGACGGCCCCCACGGGCCGCGCGGAGGGAATCGCTGACCAGGCGTGAAGCGGAGAGTGGCGACCAGTGAACGACGACCAGCTCATGACGCGCATCGCCGCGGGCGAGGAGGCGGCCTTCCGCCTCCTCGTCGAGCGCTGGGAGCACCAGGTCCATGCCTTCCACTGGCGTATGACCGGGTCGCGCGAGGAGGCCGAAGACCTGACGCAGGACACCTTCCTGAAGGTCCACGCCCACGCCGGCGGCTACCGCCCCGAAGGCCGCTTCCAGAGCTGGCTGTTCCGCATCGCCGGCAACCTGGCCCGCAGCTGGGCGCGGCGCCGCAAGATCGTCGGCTGGGTCCGTTTCGATCTCGACGTCCACGACCGTGCCGGACGCGAGCCCGCTCCCGACGCGGTCGTCGCGGGCGAGCAACTGCGGCAACGACTCCAGCGCGCGCTGGCGGGACTGCCGCCGCGGCAGAGGGAGGCGCTGGTGCTGAGGCGCTATCACGATCTGAGCCAACGCGACATCGCCGCGGCGATGGGCGCGAGCGAGGGCGCGGTCGAGTCCCTGCTGGTCAGGGCTCTCGAGACGCTGCGCCGGGAACTCGCGCCCGAACCGGGAGCAGGATGATGAACCACATCGACAAGCACCTGACCGCCTGGCTGGGCGGCGGCCTCGACCGGACCGTCCGCGAGCAGATCCGGTCGCACTGCGAGGTCTGCGAGGATTGTCGCCGTCTTCTCGCGCGGAGCGAGGCCGCCTGGCAACTGCTGGGCGAGTTGCCGGCCCCGGCGCCGGCCCGTCCGGCCTGGGAGGGGATCGCGCTCGCCCTGCACCCGCAGCGGCCCGGTTCGCCGGCCTGGCTGCGCTGGTCCTACCCCGCGGCCGCCGCCGCGGCGCTGGTCTGCGGCGTCCTGCTGGGCGGCCGCATCGCCGGGGAGCCCGACGGCGTGGCCAGGATCCTGGCCGACGACATCATCGCGGGAACGCTGCTGTCCGAGTCGGCCGCCGCGGATCTCGACGGCCTGCTCACCACGGCCTGGAACGATCCCGCGCAAGGGGGGACACGATGAAGCGCCTGCTGCTTCTGCTGCTGCTGGTTTCGCTGGGCCTGAACGTCGGCCTCGGCCTGGCGCTGCGCCGGGTGCGCGCCGACGCCGCGGTCGCGGTCGCGGCCTGCCGCTTCCGCGACGACAGCGGTCCCGGCGGCAGAATGCGGGGTGGCGGCCAGGGCCAGGGGCCCGACCACCGTTTCGATCCCGAACGCCACGGCCGGCTGCTGAAGCTGCGCGAACGCATGCAGCCCCGCGTCGACGGCCTGCGGGACGAGGTCGAAACCGCCCGGCAGGCCCTGCGCGAAGCGCTGAGCAGCCCCGACCTGGACCGCTCTGCGGTCCTGCCGCTGGTGCGGGCCATGACGTCCGCCCAGGCCCGCCTCGACTCGACGGTCGCCGAGGCGCTCGTGGAGGATCTCGGCAGCATGACGCTCGAGGAGCGCCGCGAGTTCCTGCGGCTGCTGCCCTGGGAAAGGGGACCGCGCCCCCCCCGCTGAAGGACCGTCCCGCCGTCTCCGCTTGACAGGGGCCCGGCCGCGGCATTTAATTCTTGTTGCTCATTGCTTTCCGCGGCGCCCTGTCTCCATGCGGCCCGTGCCCGTGTCCGGCCGGAACCGGCGCCACGTCCCCACCCCGGCAGATTCCGATCCTAGAACCGGCCGGCTGCCGTGCGCGTGTCCTCAGGGGGAATCCGAATGACGTCGAAGCGCATCCTCGTGACCGTCGGCTTGGCGCTGCTGTTCGTCCTGCCCGGGTGCCGATCCGCGCACGTGACCAGCGCCATCCTCTACATCGACCAGCAGATGTACGACAAGGCGATCGACGTGCTGCACGAGGGCCTGGAGTACAGCCCCGACGAGGCCGACGCCTTCTTCTACCTCGGCGAGGCGCACACCAAGCAGGCCGAGGAGAACGTGCGCGACAACGACTACCTCGCGGCCAAGCTCAACTACACCACCGCCTACGACTACTACCAGAAGGCGAAGGCCATTGACCCGGCGCTGGCCGACCGCGTCCAGGAATCCCTGATGTACAGCTACGTGCTGCGCAACAACGACGCCAAGAACGAGTACCAGGGCCAGTACTACGAGGCCGCCGAGGGCCAGTTCCGCCTGGCCTACGCTAGCCTGCCCGACTCCATCGCCCCGATCAAGAACCTGGCTCGCATGAAGATCCAGCTCGCCACCGATTCCGGCGAGAACCAGGAGCTCTACACCGAGGCCCTGACCCTGCTCGACCAGGTGCTCGCCGGGAATCCCGACGCCTACGAACTGCTCTCGGACAAGGCCAACGTGCTGGGCCGGCTCGGCCGCAAGGAAGAGGCCGCCGCGATCTACGACCAATTGCTGGCCGACCATCCGAACGACGCTGCGCTGCTGATCGACATCGCCAACCTGTCGAAGGACCAACGGCAGTTCGAGCGCTCCGCGGACCTGCTGGTCCGCGTCATGGGCCTCTACGAGGCCGACGACGACGTCGGCAACGACGAGAACGTCTACTTCCTGACCATCCAGGCCGCCGGGCTCTACAGCAGCTCCGAGGTGCACCAGTACAGCAAGGCGCTGGATCTCTACGAGAAGGCCCTGCGCCTGGAGACCGTGCCCGAGGAAGCGACCCTGCTGTCGAAGCTGCAGATCCACTACAAGTACGGCGACGACCTCGAGAAGGCCGGCGCCGCCGAGACCGACCCGGCCCGCCAGGCCGAACTGCAGCAGCAGGCCCGCGACCAGTTCGAGAAGGGCGTCAACACCGGCAACGCCCTGGTCGGGCAGTACTTCGAGAGCCAGAACGGCTTCTTCTACCTGGCCCTCTGCCACGGGAAGCTGGGCAACGAGAAGCTGATGGAAGATAACATGGCATCCTACCGGAAGCTGACGGGCGAAAGCTGACCTCCGGTGCGCGGCCGGGGCCGAGGCGGCCCCGGTCTGGACAAGGCACGCCACTTGCTGTATCGTGGTGGCCACTCCGGAACCCGCACGCGAAATCCAGACCCGGCAACAACCCGTCCGATATGCCGCGAGTGCGCCCCGCGCGGCCTTGCCGATAGAACCTCCACGGGGAAGATCACCCACCGACCCAGGCCCGGCCGGCCACGGCCACGGGAGCGAAATGGACATCAAGGAACTGCAGGACAAGAACATCACCGAACTGGTGGAGATCGCGAAGGGACTGAACATCGAGGGTCTGAGCACCCTGCGCAAGTCCGAGTTGATCTTCAAGATCCTCGAGGGGCAGACCGAGAAGAACGGCCTGATCTACGCCGAGGGGGTGCTCCAGGTCCTGCAGGAGGGCTACGGGTTCCTGCGTTCCGCCAAGTACAACTACCTGCCCGGCCCCGACGACATCTACCTGTCCCCTTCGCAGATCAAGAAGTTCGACCTCAAGACCGGCGACACGGTCTCGGGCCAGGTCCGCCCGCCCAAGGACAACGAGCGCTACTTCGCGCTTCTGAAGGTGGAGTCCGTCAACTACGAGGACCCCGAGAAGGCGAAGAACATGACGCTCTTCGACAACCTCACCCCCCTGTACCCCGAGGAGATGCTGAATCTCGAGTGCGCCAACGGGGACATCACCACGCGCCTGATCAACCTCATGGCGCCGATCGGCAAGGGCCAGCGCGGGCTGATCGTCTCGCCGCCTCGCGCCGGCAAGACCATCATCCTGCAGAAGATCGCCAACGCCATCAGCGAGAACAATCCCAAGGTCGTCTTGATCGTGCTGCTGATCGACGAGCGGCCCGAGGAGGTCACCGACATGGCGCGCTCGGTCAGGGGCGAGGTCGTCAGTTCGACCTTCGACGAGCCGGCCGAGCGCCACGTGCAGGTCGCCAGCATGGTGCTCGCGAAGGCGCGGCGCCTGGTCGAGCACGGCCGCGACGTGGTGATCCTGCTGGACTCGATCACCCGCCTCGCGCGCGCCCACAACACCGTGGTGCCGCACTCGGGCAAGATCCTGTCGGGCGGCGTCGACTCCAACGCCCTGCAGAAGCCCAAGCGCTTCTTCGGCGCGGCGCGCAACATCGAGGAGGGCGGCTCGCTGACGATCATCGCCACGGCCCTGATCGAGACCGGCTCGCGCATGGACGAGGTGATCTTCGAGGAGTTCAAGGGCACCGGCAACATGGAGCTGGTCCTGGACCGCAAGATCGCCGAGAAGCGCGTGTATCCGGCGGTGGACATCTTCAAGTCCGGCACCCGCAAGGAGGACCTGCTGATCGACCGCAAGGACCTCAACAAGATCTGGGTGCTGCGCAAGTACCTCAGCGACTACAGCCCGCACGAGGCCATGGAGTTCATGATCGACAAGCTCAGCAAGACCAAGACGAACGAGCAGTTCCTGGCGGCGATGAACACCTAACGCGTTTGTCGGCAGCGTGTTGCTCCTGAAGCCGGCCGCCGCCGCCCGGTTGTCCGCCCGGTGCCGATGCCGGACAAAAAATTTGCCCTTTCGGGATCCCGGAGTTAATTATGGGGCTTCCCGGGGCCGAAACTAACGGTTGCGAAGGTGAGAGCCATGAAGAAGGACATCCATCCCAAGTACATCGAGTGCGAGGTCAGTTGCCTGTGCGGCAACGTGGTCCATACCCGCTCGACGTTGCCGAAGATCAACGTGGAGATCTGCTCCAACTGCCACCCGTTCTTCACCGGCCAGCAGAAGATCGTCGACACCGCCGGACGCATCGAGCGCTTCAAGAAGCGGTACCAGGGCGTCTACGGCGACAAGCAGAACTAGCGGCGCGCAGCGGCACCAGCCGCCGCGCCGGACGCCCGGAGAGACGGGACCCGGGGCGAACGCCCGGGAGGATTCCGCGAGGGTGCTGGCGAACGGGCCGGCACCCTCGTTCTTTGTGGGGGCCCCCGACGGGGGGCGAGCCCCGCCTGGAGGGCGGGGCGGACACCGGCAACCATGCGAGGATACAGCAAGATGAACGGACAACCGGCCGCCGTGGGCGAGGCGCCCCGCGTTTGCGACCCGCGCGAGATGGACCTGGCCGTCGGCGGCCAGGCCGTGATCGAAGGCGTGATGATGCGCTCGCCGACGGCCATCGCCACGGCCGTGCGCACGCCCGACGGCAGGATCGTCGTGCGCAAGCAGCCCTTCCGCAGCGTGTTCCGGCGCTGGCGCTTCCTGAATGTCCCGATCCTGCGCGGCGGCATCCACCTCATCGAGTCGATGGGGCTGGGCATCGGCGCGCTGATGTTCTCGGCCGACCAGGCCATGACCGAGGAGCGCGTCGAGACGAAGAAGGGCTTCAAGGACACGGCCATGATGTGGGGCACGATCGCCGTGGCCTTCGTCCTGAGCCTGGGCCTGTTCTTCTACCTGCCGCTGGTGCTGACCGACCTGACCGGCGTGCGCCACGGCGTCGGCTTCAACCTGATCGACGGCGTGATCCGCATCGTGATGTTCGTGGCCTACCTGCTGCTCATCTCGCGGATGAAGGACATGGCGCGCGTCTTCGAGTACCACGGCGCCGAGCACATGTCGATCCACGCCTTCGAGGCGCACCGCGACCTCACGGTCGACCAGACGCGCCCCTTCACGACGCTGCACCCGCGCTGCGGCACCAGCTTCCTGTTCTTCGTGATGCTGATCTCGGTGGTCGTGTTCAGCTTCCTGGGCCGCCCCGACGACGTGGGCCAGCGGCTGCTGCGCCTAGCCTTCGTGCCGGTCATCGGCGGTCTGGCCTACGAGGCGATCAAGCTCTCGGGACGCTTCCGCAACGCCTGGTTCGTGCGGCCCCTGATCTGGCCGGGCCTGATGCTGCAGAAGATCACCACCAGCCGCCCCGACGACTCCCAGCTCGAGGTGGGCCTGGCCGCCCTGCGGGCGGTGCTCGAGCCCGAGCCCGAAGGCTTCGTGACGCGGACCTACGACGTGCCGGCGGGCGTCCCGGCGGAGGCGTGACGTGAAGGACATCATCGTCCGGCTGCGGGAGAAGGCGGCGGAACTCGAGCTGCTGCTCAGCGATTCCGCGGTGGTCAAGGACCGCCCGCGCTTCCGCGACGTGTCGCGAGAGCACGCCCATCTGCGCGACGTGCTGGAGATCGCGGGGCGCTGGGAGGCGCTGGCCGAGACGGTCGCCGGTCACCGCGAGCTGCTGCGCGTTGAATCCGACCCCGAGATGCTGGCCCTGGTGCGCGAGGAGCTGCCGCTCTGCGAGCGCGACTTCGCGGCGGCCGAGGCCGAACTGGAACTGGCTTTGCTTCCCCGCGATCCCAACGACGACCGCGACGCCATCCTCGAGGTGCGCGCCGGCACCGGCGGCGACGAGGCCGCGCTGTTCGCCGAGGAGATCGCCCGCATGTACGTGCGCTTCGCCGAGCGCCGCCGCTGGCGGGTCGAGCTGCTCGAGACGACGCCGGGCACCTCCGGCGGCGTCAAGGAGATCAGCTACGCCGTGCGCGGCGAGGGCGTCTACGGGCTGCTGCGCTGGGAGAGCGGCGTGCACCGCGTGCAGCGCGTGCCCGCGACCGAGAGCCAGGGCCGCATCCACACCTCGGCGGTGACCGTCGCGGTGCTGCCCGAGGCCGAGGAGATCGACGTCCAGATCGACGAGAACGAGCTGCGCATCGACGTGTTCCGCGCCTCGGGGCCCGGCGGCCAGTCGGTCAACACCACCGACTCGGCCGTGCGCATCACCCACCTGCCGTCGGGGCTGGTCGTGCAGTGCCAGGACGAGAAGTCGCAGCACAAGAACAAGTCCAAGGCCATGCTGGTGCTGCGCTCGCGCCTGCTCGAGCAGGCCATCGCCGCGCAGGACAGCGAGCGCTCCGCGGAGCGGCGGACCCTGGTGGGTTCCGGCGACCGCAGCGCCAAGATCCGCACCTACAACTTCCCCCAGAGCCGGTTCACCGATCACCGGATCGGGTTGACCGTCCACAGCCTCGAGGCCATCATGCAGGGGGACCTGGACGAGGTCGTGCAGGCCATCCAGGACCACCGCCGCCAGGAAGCGCTGGCCGACAGCCGCACCGACGGCGCCTGACCGCGGCCGGCGCGGCGACCGGCGCCCCCCGAACCCGGAGACGAGCGTGGCCGAGGCCCTCAAGAGCGTGCGCGAGCTCATCCAGGCGACCGCCGCCTACTTCGAGAAGCGAGGCGTCGACTCGGCGCGCCTGAACGCCGAGCGCCTGCTGGGCCACGTGCTGGGCCTCGCGCGCATCGACCTCTACCTCAACCACGACCGCCCCCTGGCTCCCGAGGAGATCGACCGCTACCGCGAGCTGGTGCGGCAGCGCGCCGCCGGCGTGCCGCTGCAGACGCTGCTGGGGGAGACCGAGTTCTACGGCCGCGTCTTCCAGGTGGAGCGGGGCGTGTTCATCCCCCGGCCCGAGACCGAGCGGCTCGTCGAGGCCGCCGTGCGGCTGCTGACCGGAGGCACGAGCAGTTGGCTGGCGCCCCTGGCGCTGGAGATCGGCTGCGGCACCGGCGCGGTGGCGTGCTCGCTGGCGGCGGAGATCCCGCGGCTGCGCGTCCACGCCTCGGAAATCGATCCGCTGGCGGCGGCCCTGGCCCGCGCCAACGCGCGCTGGCTGGGCGTGGCCGCGCGGGTCGAGGTGCACGAGGGCTCCTGGTGCGAGCCCTTCCCCCCCACGTTGCGCGGGCACGCCCACCTGCTGGCCAGCAACCCGCCCTACGTGCGCACCGGCGACCTGCCCGGCCTGCAGCGCGAGGTTGCCGAGCACGATCCGCGCGCGGCGCTCGACGGCGGACCCGACGGGCTGGACGCCTACCGCGCGATCGCGCGGGAGGCGCCGGCGTGGCTGATGCCGGGCGGGTGGATCGCGCTTGAAATCGGCGAGGATCAGGCGTTGGATGTGACCGGACTGCTGAAGGACGCCGGATTCTCGTCCCTGACGGTGAAGAAGGATTACTGCGACCGCGACCGGGTCGTGACCGGCCGGCTGTAGCGGCGACGGAACCAGCCGCGGGCGCGGCCCGCGGCGCTAGGAGCGCGACATGGACCGCTTCGTGATCGAGGGCCCCGTCCGCCTGTCGGGCGAGGTGCGCTGCAGCGGCGCCAAGAACGCCGTGCTGCCGCTGATGGCCGCCGCGCTGCTGACCCGCGGCGAGTCGGTCATCCGCAACGTGCCGGACCTGCGCGACGTGCGCACCTTCATGCGCCTGCTGACGATCCTGGGCGCGAAGTGCGACCTGGCCGACGGCGTGCTGCGCCTGGACACCACCGCCGCTGCCGGCATCGAGGCCCCGTACGATCTGGTCAAGACCATGCGCGCGAGCGTGTACGTGCTCGGGCCGCTGTGCGCGTTCCGGGGCGAGGCGCGGGTCTCGCTGCCGGGCGGCTGCGCGTGGGGCCCGCGGCCGGTCAACCTGCATCTGGAGGGCCTGCGCGCGCTGGGCGCCGAGACCGATCTCGAGGGCGGCTACATCAACGCCCGCGCGCCCCGCGGCCTGCGCGGCGGCACCTTCCGCTTCGAGCCCAGCAGCGTGGGCGCCACCTGCAACGTGCTGATGGCGGCGGTGCTGGCCGAGGGCGAGAGCGTGCTGGCCAACTGCGCGGTGGAGCCCGAGGTCACGCAGCTCGTCGACGCCCTGATCGGGGCCGGCGCGCGCATCGAGGGCGGCGGCACCACCACCCTCACGGTCCACGGCGTGTCCGCGCTCGACCCGCTGCGCTGCCGCGTGATCCCCGACCGCATCGAGGCGGGCACGTTCCTGGCCGCGGCCGCGATGACCGGGGGCGAGGTCTCGGTGCTGGACTGCCGTCCCGACCACCTGGGCGAGCCGATGGCGGTGCTGCGCAGCCTCGGTTGCAAGGTGGAGGAGACGGCGGATTCCGTGCGTGTCGCGGCGCCCGGGCGGCCGCGGCCGGTGGAGATCGTCACGCGCCCCTTCCCCGGCTTTCCGACCGACATGCAGGCGCAGTTCATGGCGGTGCTGACGCGCGCCGACGGCACCAGCCACATCAGCGAGACGATCTATCCGGACCGCTACACCCACACCGCCGAGCTGCGGCGCCTGGGCGCCGACATCCGGCTCGACGGCGCCACGGCCACGATCTTCGGCGTGCCCGGACTGTCGGGGGCGCCGGTGATGGCCACCGACCTGCGCGCCTCGGCGGCGCTGATCATGGCGGGCCTGGCCGCCGCCGGGACCACCACCGTGGACCGCATCTACCACATCGACCGCGGCTACGAGCGGATCGAGACGAAGTTCGCGGCGCTGGGCGGGAAGATCCGGCGGGAGGACGCTTGAGCTTGGAACGCCGCTTCATCCTGGGCACCGCCGGCCACGTCGACCACGGCAAATCGGCGCTGATCAAGGCGCTGACCGGCATCGAGACGGACCGGCTCAAGGAGGAGCAGGAGCGCGGCATCAGCATCGAGCTGGGCTTCGCCGAGCTGACCCTCGCCGACGGCACCTTCCTGGGCATCGTCGACGTGCCCGGCCACGAGCGCTTCGTGCGGCAGATGGTCGCCGGCGCCGGCGGCGTCGACCTCGCGCTGCTGGTGGTGGCCGCGGACGAGGGGGTCATGCCCCAGACCGTGGAGCACCTGGAGATCCTGGCCGCGCTCGGGGTGCGCGGCGGCGTCATCGTGATCACCAAGCTCGATCTGGTCGACCGCGACCTCGCCGAGGTCGCGCTCGAGGAGGTGCGCGACCTCGCACGCGGCACGTTCCTGGAGGATCGGCCCGCGGCCCTGGTTTCGGCGCGCACCGGCGAGGGCCTGGACGACCTGCGCGCCGCGCTCGCCGCCGAGGCGGCCGCGCTGCCCGGCCGGGGCGGCGAGGGTCCCTTCCGGCTGCCCGTGGACCGCGTCTTCACCATGCCCGGCGCGGGGGTCGTCGTGACGGGCACCTGCTGGAGCGGAGAGACCGCCGTGGGCGACGTGCTGGAGCTCGCGCCCGCCGGCGCCAAGGTGCGCGTGCGCGACGTGCAGGCCCACGGCCGCGCGGTGCCGCGCGGCGGCTCGGGCCAGCGGCTGGCCCTCGCGCTGCACGGCATCAAGAAGGACGAGGTGGAGCGCGGTTTCCAGGTGGTCGCGCCCGGCGCCTGCGCCACCACGCTGCGGCTGGACGCGCGCGTCGACCTGGTGGCGCACTTCGACGGCGAGCTGAAGAACCGCCAGCGGCTGCACGTCCACCACGCCGGCCGCGAAGTGCTGGCCCGCGCGACGCTGCTCGACGTGGATCTGCTGTCCCACGAGTCCGGCTGCACGAGCGGCCTGGTCCAGCTCCAGCTGGAAGCCCCGCTCGTCGCACGCCGCGGCGACCGTCTGGTGTTGCGCTTCTATTCGCCGCTGGACACCATGGCCGGCGGACGCGTCCTGCACTGCGACCCGCCCCGCCGCCGCCGCTTCGACGGGAAGTCCCTGGCCGAGCTCGCGATCCTGGAGCAGGGCGACCCGGCCGAACTGTTCCGCCAGAAACTGCGCGAAGCCGGCACCGCCGGCCTCGCGGCGGCGGAGCACGCGGCCTTCGCCGCCGATTCCGCGGCGCAGCCGCTGGGCAAGCGGCTCTACGACCGCGCCCTGATCGACGAGATCGCCGACCGCGTGGCGGCCCTGGCAGAGGAGGCCTGGCGGCACAACCCCCTGCGCGGTGGCGTGGGCAAGGAAGAAGCGCGCCGCAAGGCGCGCTTCGCAGGCTCCGCCGCGGAGTGGAACGCGCTGATCGAGGCCCTGGCCGCCGCCCGCGGCTGGAGCGCCGCCGGCGACCGCATCGGACCGGCGCAGTCCGAAGTGCTGCCGGACGGGCTGCAGCGGGCCGTCGACGCCGTGGAGGCCCGCCTGCGGGCCTGCGGCCTGGACTGGCCGGGCGCGGCCGCCGTAGGCGCGGACCTGCCCGCCGGCCTGCTCGCCGGCCACGATCTCGAGGAGCACCTGCGCTACCTCGCGGCGCGGGGGCGTGCCGTGATGGTGGCCGACGACTATCCTGTGCACGCCGCCGCCCTGGCGGAGCTGCTGCCGCGCCTGCGCGCGCACTTCGCCGCCGAGGGCAGCCTGAACTTCGCCGCGTTCCGCGAGCTGACCGGCCTGAGCCGCAAGCTGGGCATCCCGCTGCTCGAGCACCTCGACGCCGCGGGCCTCACGCGCCGCGTGGGCGACCTGCGCACCATCGGCCCGGCCCTGAAGAAGGAAGCATGAGCGAATATCCCACGAACGCCCCGCGCCGCGCCACGCGGCGCGTGATGGTCGGCGCGATCGGCGTCGGCGGCGGCGAGCCGGTCCGCGTGCAGTCGATGACGACCACCAGGACCGGCGACTACGACGCCACCCTGCAGCAGATCCTCGAGCTGGCCACCGCCGGCGCGGAGATCGTGCGCGTGACGGTGAACGACGACGCCGCGGCGGAGTCGCTCCCGCGCCTGGTGCGAAGTTCGACGGTGCCGCTGGTCGCCGACATCCACTTCCAGCACGAACTCGCGCTCAAGGCGATCGCGGCCGGGGTCGCCAAGCTGCGCATCAACCCCGGCAACATCGGCTCGTCCGACAAGGTGCGCGAGGTGGCGCGCGCGGCGCAGGACCGCGGCATCCCCATCCGCATCGGCGTCAACAAGGGCAGCCTGCACCGCCGCTACGAGGAGATGGCCGCCGGCGATCCCGCCGGCGCCATGGTGCAGTCGGCGCTGGACGAGCTGGAGGTGCTCGCGGCCGTCGGCTTCACGAACGTCATCGTCTCGCTCAAGAGCAGCGAGCCGCGCGAAGTGATCGAGGCCTGCCGGCGCTTCTCGCGCCAGAGCGACGTGCCCCTGCACCTGGGCGTGACCGAGGCCGGCACGCTGCAGGCCGGCATCTCGCGCTCGGTCGCGGCGATGAGCGTGCTGTTGTCCGAGGGGATCGGCGACACGGTGCGCATCTCGCTGGCGGCCGACCCGGTGGAGGAGGTGACCGCCGCCTTCCACATGCTGCAGGCCCTGGGCCTGCGCGAGGGCTTCGCCCGCGTGGTGGCCTGCCCGACCTGCGGCCGCGTCGAGGTCGACGTCGTGGCGCTGGCGCGCCGCGTCGAGGAGCTGGCCAAGGACCTGCCGCCGGACCGCGTCATCGCGGTGATGGGCTGCATCGTCAACGGGCCCGGGGAGGCCAAGGCGGCCGACCTGGGAATCGCGGCGGGGAAGACCAAGGTCGCGATCTACCGCAAGGGGGTGTTGCACCGCAACATCGAGAAGGCGGACCTCGAGCGCGTGCTGATCGAAGAGATCGACCTGCTCCGCTGATTCACCTCGCCTCCAGCCTTGGTTCAACTCGTTCCAGTCAGAACCGACCTGCTGGGGCGGCTGATGGTGTAAGATCGCGGGGCACTGAACGGGGTGTCGTGTCCGCAGACGATCGGAGGTCGCCATGTCCGCCATGAGCAAGTTCCACGCCGTCATCGTTCTCACGTCGATGCTGGTGTTCGGCGCGGCGGCATTGGCCGCTACGCACGACTACATCATCGTCGACCTGGGGGTCGTCGCGCCCGGGGACCAGTGGGTGCAGGGGAATGCGGCGTCGCCCAGGGGGATGGCCACCGGGCGCTCGGTGGGGGGCGGCAACCAGGCGTTCCTGTGGTCCTATGCCGGTGGGCTGGTCGGGCTGCCGAACCTGGCGGGCCGGCCCTACAGCGTGGGCAACGGTGTCAACGACGCCGGCGTGGTGGTGGGCAACGGCACCACGACGAGCTGGGGCGCCGGGCCGCTCCCGCTGATCTGGCAGGGTGGGACCGTCGCGCAGCTGCCGCTGCCCGCCGGCGAGACGCTCGGCCGCGCGGAGGCCATCAACAACGCCGGCCTGGTGGCCGGGTCGGTCGACGGGGGCAGCATGCAGGTCGCCGCGATCTTCACGACCGGCGGCGCCACCATCGTCACCGCGACCACACCGGAAGGCTGCTATTCCAACACGCTGTATGGGATCAACGACGCCGGCCTGGCCGTGGGCACGGGCATCGATCCCGGCAACCTGGCGCGCAACGTCGGCTTCCTCTACGACACCGGCACGGGCGTCGCGAACGAGGTGGGCGCGCTGGACGGCTGCAACGGCGCCCTCTGCTTCGGCGTCAGTGAGGCCGGTCACGTGGTCGGCAGTTCCATGCTCAACCAGGGCGCGGGAAGCCCCTTCGTCTGGACCGCAGCCGACGGCATCCAGCCCGTACCCCTGCCCGCGGGTACTTCGCAGGGCGGCGCGCGCGACGCCAACTCCGACGGCTGGGTCGTCGGCACCGCCAGCAGCGCCTACGCCATCCCCTACCTCTATGACGGCGAGACGACGCACCGGCTGGCCGACCTGCTGCCCGACGGCACCGGCTGGGACCTGGAGTTCAACACGTCGTCCTCGGCCGAGGGGATCAGCGACGAGGGGATCATCGTCGGCACGGGCGAGCACGACGGGAACGTCCGGGGCTACGCCATGATCCCCAACCACGGGGTGCCGGTGCTGCTGCAGGACTTCGCGGCCGTGGGCCGCGACGACGGCATCGAGGTGAGCTGGGAGCTGTGGCTTGACGGGGCGGATCTCGACGTCACACTCCAGCGTGCGACCGACGCCGCCGGCCCGTGGGCGGCCGTGAGCGCCGCGCCGGTCGCCGGGGACCGCGGCGCGCTCGTGCTGGACGCGGACACGCAGATCGACCTGACCTACCACTACCGGCTGGTCCTGGACGAAGGCGGCGAGGCCGCCGTGCTCGGTACGGTGTCGGCCCGGCGCACGCAGATCGGCGTCGCGGACGTGGTCCTGGGCGGGGCGTCGCCGAACCCGACCCGCGGCGCCACCGCGCTGGCATACCGCCTGCCCGCGCCGCAGGAAGTGCGCCTGACCGTGCACGACGTGCGCGGCAGGCTCGTGCGGACGCTCGTGGACGGCGCCGTGTCCGGCGGCGACCACTTGGCGCAGTGGGACGGACACGGCGACGGCGGCGCGCCCGCGCCGGTCGGTGTCTATTTCTTCAAGCTGCAGACGTCGCAGGCCGCGCGCACGCAGAAGGTCGTGCTGACGCGGTAGCGACGGCGGAGATGACCGCGAAAGGGGCGCCGACCTCGTGTCGGCGCCCCTCGTTCGTTCTTCGATCGGGTGCGTAGGCGGTCTACCGCGCCAGCACCAACTTGCACGAGGCCGTCGCTCCGGTCTCGTCGCGAACGCGCGCCAGGTAGGCGCCGGAGGGCAGCGCACGCCCACGCGCATCCCGCCCGTCCCAGATCGTGCGCCACGAACCCGAGTCGGGCGTGGGCGTCAGCACGGCGACGCGCTGCCCGCGCGCGTCGAAGATCTCCACCTCGACGAGCGGGCGTTCCGAGGTTGCGCTGAGTTCGACCGCGGGGTTGAAAGGGTTCGGCGAGGCGGTCACGGCCACGGCGAGAGACGGCGCGTCGCCCGCTCCCAGGGCGCAGTAGTTGAAGAAGGAGTGCCACACCACGCTCGGTCGGGGAACACCCCCGACGGTATCGCGCCGCGCCCAGGCGAAGGCCGCTTCGCCGTCGCTGTCGATGGAGAGGGACACATGGGAGTCGAGGCCGGTGTCCTGCTGGTCGGCCAGATCGCCGCTGTGATCCACCCAGAGCGATCCGTCACGCTGCCAATAGCACAACCGCTTGTGCCGGGGCGTCATCGTCCCGTCACTGCCGAGCTGGAACCACAGCGCATGCAAGCGATCGACATCGGCGTCGACGCCGATCCGCGGCGAAAGGGGCCAGTCGTAGTCATTCGTATCGACGGTCAGGGGAATGGGATCGAGCCATCCGCCGTCGTCGGTCCACTCGCAGAAGCTGATGGTGTTGCAGGGGCAGGTGGGTTGCAGTCCGGTGGCCAGGAAGACGTACCCGTCCCGTGAACGCGCCACGTCGAACGCGCCGCCGAAGGCGTCGATGCCGGTGTGCACGACGGGTGTGGACCAACCGCCGGGAACCTGCAGGTCGACGTGTTTCAGACACGGCTCCTCATCGAGGTCGATATAGTAGATACGGGGCAGGGGGCTGTCCGGGCCCAGGTGTTCGGTCGCCTGCGGGTAGGAGAACTCGCGCAGCGCCGATCCGGTACCGGGAACGGTTTGCAGTGATTCCCAGCCAAGTTCGGTCCGGCGCAGCAGGAGGATGCCGCCTCCGGTGGAGGAATCCGACCATAACGTCAGCCAGGCCCAGGCGGGGAAGTCCGGATGGCGGCTGCACCACAGATCGAGGCGGCTGGTCATGGGTTGGGATGCACCCAGATACGCGACGGCGACCGTCGCCCAGGACGCCTCGCCGTCGCCCTCGCGGACCACGAGGCTGTCGCCGCGGATGAACGCCGTGATGTAGATGTGATCCTGGGTCTGCAGCCCCAGGACGCCCGTCTCGGGCGCGAAGCCGGGACCGTGGTCGTACTGCCACAGGCCATCACGAGATTGCCCGACGCAGGCGACTCCCGTCCACGACGACCAGACATGGTCTCCCTCCTCCCAGGCGATCACGGCGGACAGCGGTTGGGGGGAGGCGATCGAAGGTTGTCCGGAGTCGAGGGTGGAAGCGTAGAGATGCCAGGTGATGCGTTGCTGGGCGTGGGCCGCCGACACCAGGATCGCGAGAGTCAGTCCCAGGACGGCGACGCGGATCGACGCGCATTTCGACATGGACAACCTCCGTCGCAAAGGAAGAACGATGGTCGCATGGCCATGAGGTCGGATACGGCGGGGAGAGCAATCACGTAGATGGTAGAGAATCGGGCCCGCGAACACTACCTGAGATAATAACAGAATATGCGACAAGGGGTTTCAATTGCGGCGTCAGCTCCGCCAGGGCGCCAGCACCCGCCGCAGCGCGTCCGGCCCCTCGTACCAGGCCAACGCCAGCCCGTAGTTGGTGACCGGGACGCCGACGGCCGCGAGGCGCAGCACGCGCGCGCGCAGCTTCTGCTCATGGATCATGCAGCCCCCGCAGTGGATCACCGCGGCGTAGCGGCGCAGCTCCTGCGGCGGGGGAAACTCGCGGCCGAAGGCGTGTTCGACGACGAGCCCCGGCACGCGCTCCTTGAGCCTGCGCGGCAGCTGGACGGTGCCGATGTCCTCGGCGATGCGGTCGTGGTTGCAGGCCTCGGCGATCAGCACCCGGTCGCCGGCCCGCAACGCGTCGAGCGCCCCGGCGCCGCGGGCGAACAGGGTCAGATCGCCGCCCGAGGTGGCGTGGATCATCATCACCGAAAAAGTCGTCAGGGGGATGTCCGCCGGCACCCAGGCGTCCATCACATCGACGGCCTGCGAGTCGGTCAGCACGAGCTGCACGCCCTCGGCCGCGGCCAGCGCGTCCAGGAAGGCGACGAAGCGCCCGCGTTCTGCGGCCCGCTCGCCGGACCCGCGGTGGCGCGCGCGGTGCAGGTCGGTGCGGTAGAGCGCGACCGGGACGCCGCGGCGCAGCAGCGATTCCATGGCCATCTCCTGCGGGCGCAGCAGCCGGCCCGAAGGCGTTTCCTCGTCCATCGGGATGTGCAGCAGCACGACGCCGCGGTCCCGCAGGAAGGGTAGCAGGGTGGCGGCCCGCGTCGCGGCGGGGGAGGCCGCGGCCAGGAATTCCGACAGCGCCCCGGCGCGCGCATCGTCGGCGAGGTCGATCTCCAGCACCGGGACGCCGGCGTCGGGAGGCAGCACCGCCAGGCAGAAGTCGCGGGCCGCGGCGGGCGGCGCCTCTCCGGCGTGCAGGTTGAGCAGCACGGCCAGGTTCTTGCCCAGGCGCAGGGCCTCCCGCGCGACGAAGGCCTCGACGTCGCGCCGGCCCGAGAGGAAGGCCTGCCGCGGATCGACGACCAGAACGACGAGGTTGCACTCCTCCAGGGCGGCCAGGGTCTTCTGCCGCTTCTTCGCCCCGAGGTCCGCGCCCTCGTCCAGACCGGCGGTGTCGAGGATCTTGCAGGGGCCCAGGGCGTGGATCTCCATGAGCACGTCGTGGACGTCGGCGGTCGTGCCGGGCGCGGCGTCCACCAGCGACGTGGGCTGGCGGGTCAGCAGGTTCATCGCCGTGCTCTTGCCGGCGTTGACCCGTCCGAAGAAACCGATGATCGTGCGCGATACCCTGGGCATGGCCGCCTCCCGTCCTCACCTCAAGATGCGCAGGGATGAGCCCGGGAGCCAGTCCGTGAACGATTCACGGGCGGGGTTCGCCCGCATCCCCGGCGTTCAGCGGCACGACGCCGGGCATCACCCCGGGCGGCACCAGCAGGCTCTTCTCGTGCGTGCAGGCGGCCAGTCCCGGCGGCGAGCGGCGCGGTTTGCGCACGTGCTTGCGCAGGGTGTAGACGACCGGGACCAGACCGGAATTGCGGGCGCGGCAGTACAGGGCGGCCAGCGACGCGGCCTTCTCCAGGACGAGTCCGGGCACCTGCTCCGGGCGGCCTCCCGCGCGCAGCACGACGTGGCTGCCGGGCACGCCCTGGGCGTGCAGCCACCAGTCGTCGGGCGCGGCGGCCTTGTGGGTCAGTTCGTCGTTCTCGCGGTCGTTGCGGCCGATCCAGACTTCCCAACGCTCGTCGACCAGGAAGCGGCGGTACGGGAGCGCTTCGGGCGCCGCCTCGCGCCGGCCCGCGACGATGCGCTTGCCCGATCCCAGCAGGGGGGCCTTCCCGGCGCGCCAGGCCAGCACGGCGGCGAGGGGGTCGTCGGCGTCGGCCAGCCCGTCCAGTTCGTGCTGCAGGTCGCGGCACAGCTGCTGCTTCGCCTGCGCCTCGGCCAGGCGCCGCGCGATGTGCTCGCGACCGCGCGCCGCCTTGCGCGCCCGCTGGAACAGGCGGTCGAGGTTCTCGGCCGGGCTCAGGGTCGGGTCCAGGACGATGCGGCACGGTTCGCCGGCGGCGTCGGGCAGCTCGACCACGGCAGCGCCGCGGCGCACGCCGTGCAGATGGATGGCGAGGGTCTCGGCGCAGTGGCGCACCGCTTCGCCGCCGTCGGCCGTGGCCAGATCGCGCGTCAGGTTCTCGGCCAGCCGGTGCGCGGCGTCGGTGACGCGGCGCAGGGCGGTGCGGGCTTCGGTGAACGCCTCGTCCAGCAGGACGGGTCCGAGCAGGGAGGGACCGAGATCGCGGCACTGTGCGGCGACGGCGTCGGGGTCGGAGCCGGCGGGCGGCGCTGACGTCGACGGCGCCGGCGGCGGCGCGAGCGTCGCGGGGTGGGGCGAGGCGTGGGCCGACCACAGGCGGCGGCCGCCGTCGTCGGCCAGCACCAGGTTGCCGCGCTGGCCGAAGAGCTGATGGGCGAGGACGAGCTGTGTCCCGTCGGGATCGGTGAAGTCCAAAAAAAGGATGGCGTCGTCCGTGGGCGCGGACACCGCACGCAGGCGGCAGCCCAGCAGCTGCGCGGCGGCCAGGCGCTTCTGCGGCACCCAGCCCAGGGCGTCGGTCCAGGCGCGCGGCAGGGGCGCGGGGTCGTCCCAGGCCATGACGGCGCCCGCGCGCGCCAGCAGGAAGATCTGCGCTGGGGGGGCGGATTCCTGCGGCGCCTCGAGGGTCAGGCGCAGCCAGCCGGGCCCCCCGCCGACGCGGGTCGCCAGCCGCCCCGACAGGCGCCGATGCCAAGCGGCGGCCAGGGCCCCGAGGGACTCCGGCCGCCGCCAGGGAAGGGACGCGCGGTCCACGCCGCGGTCTAGAAGAACGTCAGACCGACGGTGAACTTCATGTCCGGCGCGTAGTCCGACAGACCGATCTTCAGCTCGAACATCAACGACTTGGTCTCATCCAGGCTCTTCTCCAGGCCGCCCAGGATGCTGATGCCCATTTTGGTGTACGAGTCGTCGAAGCCGGGAGGCGCATCGTCCCACTTGAACATGTGCAGGCCGAGCTCGCCGCCCGCGTAGGGGATGAAGCCGTTCAGGTCGGCTTCGACGAAGCTGTAGTTCGCGTCGGCGGCGAAGGAGAAGAGTTTGAAGCCGTCGAAGAAGGCGACCTCGACGTTGGGGACCAGCGCGATCTCGGGCGTGATGTTCAGGCCCTTCACATGGCCGCCCGCGAAGAACCCGCCGTCGCCGGCGTCGACGTAGCCGCCGCGCACGCCGAAGGCCATGGGACCGGCTGCCGCGACTCCCGCGACGAGAATCAGGGCTGTGGTCAGAAACAGGATCTTCTTCATCGTGTCTCCCCCTCTAGAGGTATTGGGTTGGGTACGGACGATTCCGATCCGGCACATTTCTAGAGCATTCCGGCTCTGACGTCAATGCCTGCGTGCGGCGTTCGGGAAACCGCCCCGCGCTCTCCGGGCTTGCCGCCGCCGTCGGACTTGCCTAGACTTGGCCGCCCGACTCGGTTCCCAGGCCGGGCCACCCCTTCACGGATCGGAGACCCCGTGCTCAGCATGACCGGATACGGCAACGGCGAGGCGGTCGCGGGCGACGCCACCGTCATGGTGGAGCTGCGCGCCGTGAACCACCGCTTCCTCGATGTCGCCCTGAAGCTGCCGTCGGCCCTGGCCTTCTGCGAGATCGACATCCGCGAGATCCTGAAGAACCGCGTCGCGCGCGGCCGCGTCAGCTGCACCCTGACGCTGGAGCGCGGGACCGCCGCGGCCGCCGCCGCCCTGCAGCCCGCGCGCGTCGAGGCAGGCCTGTCCGCCCTGAACGCCATGGCCGACGCCGTCGCCGCCCGCGGCCTGCCGCGGCCGGAGATCCGGCTCGAGCACCTGCTGGCCCTGCCCGGCCTGTTCGACGGCGGCCAGCCGCAGGACGACCGCGAAGTCCTGCAGGCCGCCGTGTCGGCGGCCCTCGACCAGGCCATCGTCGGCCTCGAGGCGATGAAGCGCCGGGAGGGCGACGAGACCGCCGCGGAGATGCGCGCGCGGACCGTGGCCATCGACCGCCACCTCGGCACGGTGGCCGCGCTGGTGCCCGGCGCCCTCGAGGAGGCCCAGAACCGGCTGCGCGAGCGCCTGGCCCAGCTGCTGGGCGACGTCATCGACCCGCAGCGCCTGGCCCAGGAGGCGGCGATCCTCGTGGACAAGGGCAACATCAACGAGGAGTGCGAGCGCCTCGCCAGCCACCTCGAACAGGTGCGCGAGGCCCTGGCCGAGGGCGGCCAGGTGGCCAAGCGCCTGAATTTCCTGTTCCAGGAGATGCACCGCGAGGTCAACACGATGGGTTCCAAGACCCAGAACCTCGAGATCACGCACGCGGTGATCGCCATGAAGGAAGAGATCGAGACCCTGCGCGAACAGGTCCAGAACCTGGAGTGACCCGGCGATGATCCTGCTGATCAGCGGCCCGAGCGGCGCGGGCAAGACCACGTTCGTGCGGGCCCTGCTCGCCGACGATCCGCGCGTGCGCTTCTCGGTGTCGACCACCACGCGCCCGATCCGGCCCGGCGAGCGGGAGGGCGTCGACTACCACTACGTCGACGACGCCGAATTCGACCGGCTCGTGGCCGCCGGCGCTTTCGTGGAGTGGGCGCACGTGCACGGCCGTCGCTACGGCACGCGTCGCGACCACATCCAGACCATGATCGACCGGGGAGAGGTGCCCCTGCTGGACCTCGACGTCCAGGGCGGCAAGAACGTGATCGACCTCTACGGCGACGAACTCGTCTCGGTGTTCGTGTTCCCGCCCTCTTGGGACCTGCTCGAACAGCGCCTGCGTTCCCGGGCCACCGACGGGCCCGAGGTCATCGCCACCCGCCTGCGCAACGCCCGCTGGGAGGTGGGCTTCGCGCCGCACTACCGCTACTGGATCGTGAACGCCGACCTCCCGGAGGCCCTGCGGCGCATCGCGGCGATCATGACCGCGGAGCAGTGCCGGCGCGAGCGCTTCCGGGAGCCACCGCTGGCGCCGACGATGGAACCGCCTGTCGGACAGTGAGTTGGAGAATATTTGTTGATGCCGGGCCGGAACGGGGTTACATTGCTCCGTTCGCGCTCCACCGGCGGTTGCAGCGCCTCCGGCCCCCGACGACATGTCTATTCCACTGAGGTGACCGATGACCTACATCCAGCGCAAGGATGTCACCGACAGGATTCCGAACAAGTTCGAAGCCATCCGGATCGCCGCCCTCGAGGCGCGCCGTCTGAACGACCGGGCCCGCGCGGTGAGCGCGAACCTGCCCGGCAAGCTGACGACCATCGCGGTCCAGCGTCTGATCGACGGCAAGATCCTCTACTACGACAAGCGCGAGCGCGCTGCCGCCGCCCTCAAGGAGCGGGAGAGCGGACAGGAGTAGACCATGACCCGGTCGCGCGTCCTGCTGCTGGTGACCGGCGGCATTGCCGCCTACAAAAGTTGTCTGTTGGCCCGCCTGCTCGTGCAGGCGGGCTTTTCCGTGCGCGTGGCCATGACCGGCGCGGCGCAGCGCTTCGTGGGGCCCACCACGTTCCGCGCGTTGACCGGCCACGGCGTCGCCACGGACCTGTGGGGCGAGGGCGACACCGACCCGCTGGACCACGTGGAGCTGGCCCGCTGGGCCGACATCGCGGTGGTCGCCCCGGCCACGGCCAACCTGCTGGGCAAGGCCGCCGGAGGCATCGCCGACGACATCGTGACCACCCTGCTGCTGGCCTGCGAACGCGACCTGGTCCTGGCCCCGGCCATGAACGACGCCATGTGGCGCCACCCCGCCGTGCAGGCCAACCTCGCGACGCTGCGCGGGCGGGGAGCCCGCGTCGTGGACCCCGGCCGCGGCTGGCTGGCCTGCGGCACGGTCGCCGAGGGCCGGATGGCCGAACCCGAAGAGATCTTCGCCCTCATCTGCGAACTGGACGACGCCCTGCCCCCGCGCGATGCAGGCGCCACGGACCTGCCGCTGGCCGGTTGCCGCCTGCTGGTGACAGCCGGTCCGACGCGCGAGCCGCTCGACGCGGTGCGCTTCGTCGGCAACCGCTCGACCGGGGCGATGGGCTTCGCTCTGGCCCGGCAGGCGGCCGGCCTGGGCGCCGAAGTGACCCTGATCCACGGACCGGTGCCGTCGCCGCCTCCGCGCGGGATCGGGATCGTCGTGCCGGTGGAGACCGCCGCCCAGATGGCCGCCGCGGTGCGCGAACGCCTGCCGCGCGCCGACGCCCTGATCATGGCGGCGGCCGTGGCCGACTTCACGCCCGACAGCGTCGGGCACGGGAAGCTCAAGAAGGAGTCGCTCGGCACGTCCTGGTGCGTGAACATGACCCGCACGACCGACATCCTGGCCGACATCGTCCAGGTCGAGAAGCCCGCCGGCCTGAAGGTCGTGGGTTTCGCGCTCGAGACCGAGAATCTGCTGGAGCGCGCCGCGGCCAAGCTGCGCACCAAGGGCATGGACGCCGTGGTCGCCAACGACCCCATCGCCGACGGCACCTTCGGCGAGGGCCTGCACCGCGTCACGCTGATCACCGCCGACGGCGACAGCGAGGCGATCGGCCCGCTGGACAAGCGCGACCTCGCCGCCCGCATCCTGGATCGGCTCGCTCCCCTGCTGCGGCCCGGGGGAGGAGCGGCATGACCCAGGACAGCCCCGGGCGCCTGGCCGCCGACCTGGCCCGCTACCTCGACCAGCAGCAGCAGGACGGCACCGCCTGGTACTTCGACGAGGGGCCCGTCGCCGCGGCCGCGGCGGCGACCCTGGCCGATCCTCCCGCGACGCCCGTCGAGGCCGCGACGCCGGCCGCGCTCACGCCGCCCGCGGCCGCCACCGCTGCCGGCGGGCCGGAGGCGGACGCTGCCGCGGCGGCGAAGTCGGCCCGCGAGCGGGAATTCCGCGCCGAGTGCGAGCGCTTCGTGCGCGAGACGCTGACGCAGATCCGCAATCGTCCGGTGGCGCCGGTCGCGGCGGCGCCCGCTGCGCCGGATCTGTTCGCCGCGGCGCCGGCCGCGACTCCGGATGGGCCGCCGGCCGCGCCCGCCCCGGTGTCGAAACGTCTGGCGCTGGAGAGCCTGGCCGCCGAGGTGGCCGTCTGCACGGCCTGCAAGCTGCACCCCACGCGCACCCAGACGGTTTTCGGCAGCGGCAATCCCGACGCGCGCGTGCTGTTCATCGGCGAGGCGCCCGGGCGCAACGAGGACGAGCAGGGGCTGCCGTTCGTCGGCCGCGCCGGTCAGCTGCTCACCGACATCCTGCGCGCCATCCGCTTCGAGCGCGACGAGGTCTACATCTGCAACATCCTGAAGTGCCGTCCGCCCGAGAACCGCGATCCCGAGCGCGACGAGGCCGACGCCTGCGAACCCTTCCTGCGCCGGCAGCTCGCGATCATCCAGCCGCACCTGATCTGCTGCCTCGGCCGCCACGCGGCGATGACGCTGCTGGACACCCGCGCCAGCCTGCGTTCGCTGCGCGAGACCGTGCACTTCTACCAGGGCATCCCCGTGCTGGCGACCTTCCATCCGGCCGCGCTGCTGCGCAACCCGCACTGGAAGCGCGACACGTGGGAGGACGTGCGCAAGCTGCGCGCCCTGCACGACGCGCTGCTCGCCGACGCCTCCTGACCCTTCACCGCCGTGAGATCAGCATCGCGAACTCGTGGCGGGCGTCCACGCCGGTGACCGGCGGCAGGAAGACGCCGCCGACGAGGCCGGCGGCCGCGCACAGCCCCGCGAGGTCCTCGTCCCGCCAGGCGCGCCCGCTCTGCGCGTAGCGCTTTGCTGCGCCCGTCGCGGGGTCCACGATCCAGTGGACGTTGATCTCGGACTGCGACGCTTCGTCCCAGTGGTACTCCTGCAGCCAGAAGTGCGGGCCGTCGGCGAAGGGCGAGCCTTCGCAGGCCCGCCACTCCAGCAGGTCCTCGCGCGGGTAGAGTTCCCAGGGCTGGTACTCCAGGATCATCAGGCCGCCGGGGCGCAGGCGTGCGGCGAGGGCGGTCAGGGCGGCGAGCATCGCGCCGGGCGGGTGGGCGTGGACCTCGCCGTACCAGAGCGTCACCGCGTCGAGGTCGGTGATGTCCGGGGGCAGCGGCGCGTCCGGGTCCTCGAGATCGGCGGCGTGGAATCCGCAGGCCAGTCCCTCGGACGCAGCGGCCTCGCGCGCGTGCCGCAGCGCCGCCGGCGCCACGTCGCAGCCCCAGGCGCGGTGCCCGCGGCGGGCCAGCTCGTGGCAGTACAGGCCGGGCCCGCAGGCGACGTCCAGCACGCGGCGCGGCGCGGCGTCGCCGAACGCCTCGGCCAGCCGGTCCTCCAGCCAGCCGACGTGCGCGCGGATCACCGGCAGGCTCCGGCTCGCCATGTGCGTCGACTGGTCCAGGTGCAGGCGCAGCATGCGTTCGCTGAAGACCGGGTCGGCCCAGGGGAAGGCGGCGCCGTCCCGCCAGGGTCGCGCAGGACGCGGATCGGCGGCGATCCGGGCCCAGGTTTCGCGGAGTTGTCCACCGTCGGGCATGGGGGCCGCCTCAGTTGGGTTGTGGATCGTCAAGGCGTTGGTCCGGAAGCGCTTGAGGCCGCCGCCCGCCTGCCGTCGCCCAGCTTATCCACCTCGGCCGCGACTTGTCCACAGTATGTCCAGGCGTTATCCCGGCGTTGTCCCGAGGCGCTCGCCGGACCGGCGGCCGGCGGCCGGGCGCAGCGGCGCCGTCCACCACCCATCCACCGCCCGTCCACCGGCTTGTCCACGGGTTTGTGCACGTCCGGTCCCCAGGAATCGGGCGTCGCCGCGAAGTCGGTCTGTCTCGGGTCGCGGGCATCGCTTACAATGTTCGTCTTCGCCTCGCCCCGTCACATCGAGCCCCGAGGAACGGTCCCGTGGAACCCGAACTGAGCCCCCTGCCCCACGATATGCGCCGCGCCGCGGAGACCCGGCAGCCGCCGCAGAACCTCGACGCCGAACGCGCCATCCTCGGCGCGGTCATGCTCGACCGCGACGCGCTGGGAGTGGCGCTCGAATCGATCCGCGCCGACGACTTCTACCGCCGCGAGCACCGGATCATCTTCGGGGTCATGTGCGACCTCTACGAGAACGACCAGGCCATCGACGGCATCACGGTCGCCGAGGAGCTGGAGCGCCGCGGCGAGCTGCTCAAGTGCGGCGGCAACGACTACCTCGCCGACATCCTGGCCGCGACCGCCACGGCCGCGAACGTCGCCTACCACGGGCGCATCGTGCGCGACAAGGCGGTGCTCAGGGGGCTGATCCACGTCTCGGGCGAGATCACCACCGACGCCTTCGCCGCCCGCGAGGAGACCGACACCATCCTCGACCGCGCCCAGACGCGCATCTACTCCATCGCCGAGAGCCGCGAGACGCAGGCCTTCGCCTCGGTGCGCGACGTGGTGCCGGAGGCCTTCCGGCGCATCGACGAGGCCTCGCGTTCCAAGAGCGACATCACGGGGCTGTCCACCGGCTTCGTGGAGTTCGACCGCATGACCGCCGGCCTGCAGCGCGGCGACCTGATCGTGCTGGCGGCGCGGCCGTCGATGGGCAAGACGGCGCTGGCGCTGAACGTCGCCTACAGCGCCGCGGTGAAGGACAAGGTGCCGGTCGCGATCTTCAGCCTGGAGATGGCCAAGGAGCAGCTCGTCATGCGCATGATCTGCGCCAGCGGGGGCTTCAACAACCACGAGCTGCGCAAGGGGCAGATCAAGTCGGAGCAGTGGCCCAAGCTGACCGAGGCCTGCAGCCGCCTGTCCGAGGCGCCCATCTTCATCGACGACTCCAGCGGCATCGGCGTGCTCGAGATGAAGGCCAAGGCGCGCCGGCTCAAGCAGCAGCACGACGTCGGCCTGATCATCGTGGACTACATGCAGCTGATGTCCTCCACCTCGCGCGCCGAGAACCGCCAGCAGGAGATCTCGCAGATCAGCCGCAACCTCAAGGGCATGGCCAAGGACCTCGACGTGCCCGTCATGGCCCTCAGCCAGCTCTCGCGCGCCGTCGAGTCGCGCGGCGACCACAAGCCCATGCTCTCGGACCTGCGCGAGTCGGGATCCATCGAGCAGGATGCCGACGTGGTCATGTTCATCTATCGTGAGGAGTACTACAAACCGGACGACGAGTCCGTGCGCAACAAGGCGACGGTCATCGTCGGCAAGCAGCGCAACGGACCCATCGGCCAGTTCGACCTGCACTTCCACAAGTCGTTCACGCGTTTCGCCGACCTGCAGCACTGAGCGAGGCGGGTGGACCGCAGAGGATACCGACGAGATGACCGCACCCGACCTGCGCCGGATCACGGGCCTGCCCCTGTTCCCGCTGCCGGACGCCTTCCTGTTCCCGGGCGCCCTGGTCCCTTTGCACGTCTTCGAGCCGCGGTACCTGCAGATGGTCGGCGACCTGCTGGACACCGCCGGGCGCCTGGCGCTCGGCTGCCTGGACCCCGCCGGCACCCCGCGGCGCGAGGGGCCGGCGGTGCTGCCGGTGGCCGGCCTGGGCGAGATCGTCAGCCACCGCCGGCTCGACGACGGCCGCTACCTGATCTGGCTGCTGGGACTCGACCGTCTGCGCATCGAAGAAGCGCCGAGCGACCGACTCTACCGCCGAGTCCACGCCGCAGTCCTGGACGACGAGCCCGGAGAGCCGGCTCGTGACGCGGCCCTGGCCCCGCGGCTGCGCGACGCGGTCGCCGCGCGCATGCTCCCCGGCGTGCAGCTCTCCGACGGCCTGGACACCGGGCTGCTCGCCGATCTCCTCTTCCAGCACCTGCCGCTGTCGCGCGAGCGCAAGGCGTGGGCCCTGGCCGAGCGGCACGTCACCCGCCGGGCCGAGGCGGCCCTGACCTGGCTCGACGGGCTCGCCGACGCGGCCGAAGCCTGAGCGCCCCGGGAGCCCCATGGACGACCTGACCCTCATCGACCTGGACCAGCCGCGTCGCGGCTACCGCAAGTTCATCAGCTGCTGGCTGCGCCGGCGCGGCGACGAGACCTACGTCGTGGACCCCGGTCCCGCGAGCACGATCCCGCACCTGACGGCGGAGCTGCGCCGCCACGGCGTGGCGCGCCTGGACCGGATCCTGCTGACGCACGTCCACCTCGACCACGGCGGCGGCGCCGGGCACCTCGCGGCGGACTTCCCGGAGGCGCGCGTCGTGGTCTGGGAGGAGGCGGCGCGCCACCTCATCGATCCGCAGCGGTTGTGGGAGGGTTCGCTGCAGGTGCTGCGCGATCTGGCGCCGCTCTTCGGGCGGCCGCTGCCGGTGCCGGCCGATCGCATCGACCCGCCGTCGTCGCTGGAGCCGCTGGGCATCCGCACCTACCACACGCCCGGCCACGCCGCCCATCACCAGTGCTATCTCGACGACGGGACGCTGTTCGTGGGCGAGGCGGCGGGCATGACCTGCCCGACGCGCGGAGGCACGCCCTACCTGCGGCCGGCCACACCGCCGCGCTTCCACCTCCCGACGGCGCTGCGGTCGCTCGATCTGCTGCTCACGCTCGATCCGGCGCCGGCGCGCCTGGCCTGGGGCCACTACGGCGTGTGCGTAGAGCCCGGCCGCTTCCTCGCGGCGGCGCGCGGCCAGTTGCTGTTGTGGACCACGGTGCTCGACGAAGTGCGTGCCATTCACGGTCCGACCTGGTCACCGCAGCTGCAGGCCGCGGCGCTGCGCCGGCTGACCGACGCCGACCCCTGGTTCGCGACCATGGCGGATCTCGAGGACGACCTGCGCGAACGCGAGGCCGACTTCCTGCGCAACACGCTCGAGGGCATGCTCGGCTATCTCGAAGCGTCCGGCACGCCGGCCCGTTGACGTCCGCGACCGCGGGAGAGGCGATATGGGGATTCTCGATTCGCCGGCCAAGCGCGCAGCGCTGCTCGTCTTCACCATCTCCTCGTTCCTCACGCCCTTCATGGCGTCGGCGATCGGGATGGCGCTGCCCGAAATCGGCCGGGAGTTCGCGATCGACGCCGTGTACCTGAGCTGGATGATGACGGCGTTCCTGCTGTCGGCGGCCGTCTTCCTCGTCCCGTTCGGCAGGTTGGCCGACATCCACGGCCGCAAGCGGGTCTTCGTCCTGGGCATCGCGATCTTCACCGTCTTTTCGCTCTGGTGCGGCGCGTCCGGTTCCGCCGCGATGCTGGTCGTTGGCCGGGCCCTGCAGGGGATCGGCAGCGCCATGATCTTCGGCACCGGCATCGCCATCCTCACCTCCGTCTTCCCGGACCGCGAGCGCGGACGGGTGCTCGGGATCAACGTGGCCGCGGTCTACGCGGGCCTCGCGGCCGGCCCCTTCCTGGGCGGCATCCTGGTGCAGCACCTCGGCTGGCGCAGCGTCTTCTACGTGAACGTCCCGGCGGGAGGCCTCATCATCCTGGTCGTGCTGCGGAGGTTGAAGGGGGAATGGGCCGAGTCGCGGGGGGAGCGCTTCGACCTGCCGGGAGCGGTCCTCTACGGCGCGGCGCTGGTCGCGATCATGCTGGGCTTCAGCGAGCTGACGGGCGGACGCGGCGTCTGGCTGCTCGCCGCGGGGATCGCGGGCCTGGTCCTGTTCGTGCGCCGGGAACTCCGCACGGCCAGTCCGGTCTTCGACCTGCGGCTCTTCCGACACAACCCGGCCTTCACGTTCTCCAACCTGGCGGCCCTGATCAACTACGCCGCGACCTATGCGGTCTCCTTCATGCTGAGCCTGTTCCTGCAGTACACCCGTGGATATGGCGCCGATGGCGCCGGCGTCATCCTGGTCTGGCAGCCGATCGTCATGGTGCTGACGTCGCTCTACGCCGGGAGGCTGTCGGACCGGGTGGAGCCCCGGATCGTCGCCTCGGTCGGGATGGGTCTGGTGACGGTCGGACTCGCGCTGCTCGCCGGCCTGGGCCGGGACACGGGCATCCCCTACCTGATCGCGAGCCTGGTGATCCTCGGTCTGGGATTCGGTCTATTCTCGTCGCCCAACATGAACGCCGTGATGGGATCCGTCGAGCGCCGGCACTACGGCGTCGCTTCGGGCACGGTCGGCACCATGCGCCTGCTCGGGCAGATGTTCTCGATGGGGATCGTGACCCTGATCATCGCGGTGCACGTCGGGCGCGTCCCGATCACGCCCGCCAACCACGACCAGTTCATCGCGGGACTGCGGACGGCGTTCCTCGTCTTCGCGGCGCTCTGCGGCGCCGGGATCTTCGCCTCGCTGGCCCGGGGGAGGATGCGTCCCGCGGCGAGCGCGCCCTAACTCTCAAGCGAGTTCGTCGAGCAGCAGCCCCGTCAGGCGGTCCGCCGCGCGCAGCACCGCGGCGTTGGTCACGAAGGTCCGCAGGTTTGTGGCCAGAACCGGCCACCTTGTGGGAACCACGAGGTCAAACGGAGGTCACAAGCCTGCAGTTGTCGATGCCTAACACCTTGAAAATCGTAAGTTGCATAATTAAAACAAAATACGTCCGAGTTTATCGAAAAAGGAACAACATTCTGGGATCCATTCTGCTATAATGCCTAGTGAATATCGATATTCGTTAATCGATAATCAGGACACTTCAACATAGATTCTCAACGCTTGCGACTTGTGATGTCTGGGGAGAGCGGCATCACGGCGCGTATCGGCATCCGAACCGAAGGGAGGAGATGTTCTCGAAACTCTGAGGGTTGCAGAGGAGAAGTGATATCCATTGAAACAGTATCGGCACAAAGACCGTCATCGATATTGGGCTCACAACGCACTGGCAGCCGTGGTTCGGCCCGAACTGCCCATCGTGATCCTCCACCTGCCCGAAATCAACCGCCTCACTTGCCTCCAGTATCCTGATCCTGTTCGAAACAACAAGCCGAGCAGGACGTCGCAGAGCTACCATTCCCTACAACGCCCCCCCGACCTTACGCCGCCCTCGTTCGATGTCCACCTCCAGCATTTCAAGGTTCGCTCACCGATCCATCCATCCCTCTCAACCATCACCCAAGCCGACGGACGCCCCAGTTCATGGGCGCCCATAACGACCTGTGATAGATGTCGGCTCTTGCTCAGCCAGTGCCGTGACGCATGAAGAACGGTTCGCCCAGCTGGCATCCTCTTTCGAAGCGAGGTTCTTCATGGCCGGAATGCATTCGCACCCGAAGATCTCGATTCTGTTGGGCGGCAGCCTGGGGCTCCTCCTGATCTTCGCCGCAGCGACTCCCGTCCTTGCCCAGAACATCACCTGCGTCCCCGATCCCCAGATGATCAGTCTGGCCGACGTCACGGGCGGGCTCTACAAGGATACCGTGGTGGTCCATTACGCGGGCGACGGCGCCGTGTACGGCTACTCGATCGACCTGACCTGGGATCCGGACGTGATCACGGCCGTCGCAAGCGATTTCGCCAAGCCCGCCGGCGGCGCTTTCGCCTCCACCCAGTGGTTCATTCCCCGGGTCATCACCGCCGGCCACGCCATCATCGACGCCTCGCTGGCGGGTGGCAGCACCGGCACCACCGACGATGACCTGTTCAGGGTCACCTTCACCGCAGTGGGCACTCCGGACCATGCCACGACCAATCTGGACCTGACGGTTCTCAGCTTCCGCGATCAGAACAACAACCCCCTGGGCGGGATCACCGCCGACGACGGCCAGGTGATCGTGGATCTGGTCGTGCCCTCGGTCACGGCAGTGCTCATCGAGAACACGACCCTCGCCCATACCGACGACTACCTCAAGAACACCGACGCGATCCGGGTCACGGCCACCGTCACCGACGGCGATCCGGGCTTCGCCCTCGGC
>JAUSBL010000049.1 GCA_030658975.1 Candidatus Latescibacterota bacterium | reverse complement strand
GCTGGCGCAGCTGGAGCCCGGTTGCCTGCCGCAGGACTTCCTCGCCTCGGTCCAGGACCTCGCGGCCCTGGGCCTGATCGCGGACCAGATGCCCCTGGTCGACGAGAACCGGGTGCTGGTCCGCCGCGGCCTGGAGCGCATCTCGGACCGCCGCACGGTCCGGCCCGGCGTGCGGGCCCTGCTGGAGAAGGCGGGCCTCGACCACGGCCAGGCCGTCACCGCGACGCACGTGGCCTACCAACTGGCGCCCCGCCTGAACGCCTGCGGCCGCATCGGCCGTGTCCAGGCCGCCCTGGACCTGCTGCTGACGCGGGACGCCGACGAGGCCCGCGACCTGGCCTTCGAGGCCGACGAGACGAACAAGCGCCGCCGGGACACCGACCAGCGGGTCATGGACGAGGCGGTGATCAAGGCGCTGCCCTTCGCCGAGCGGGGCGACCCGGGCCTGATCCTGGGCGACGAGCGCTGGCACCGGGGCGTGATCGGCATCAGCGCCGCCCGGCTGGTCGAACGCTTCAACGTGCCGTCGATCCTCTTCTCGCTCGAGGGGGAGGAGTCCCGGGGCTCGGCGCGCAGCGTGCCGGACGTCGACATCAAGGCCGTGCTGGACCGCTGCGCCGGGCTGCTGGTGCGCTACGGCGGCCACGCCCAGGCGGCCGGCATGACGCTGCGCACGCGGGACCTCGACGCGTTCCGCGAGGCCTTCCTGGTCGCGTTGCGGCAGGAGCCGGAGCACGACGGCGTGCCCGAAACCTACGACCTCGACCTGGCGCTCGACGCGATGACGGTGCAGGAGGTGGCGCTGCTGAACCAGGAGTGCGCGCTGCTGGAACCCTTCGGCGAGGGCAACCGCGCACCGGTGTTCCGCTGCGACGGGCTGCGCCTGTCCACGGCCCCCGCGACCGTGGGCCGCGGTGGGGAGCACCTGCGCTTCCGGTTCGCGGGCCCGGGTCAGCCGCGCGTCGCGGGCACGCCGGCCCTGGCGCTGCCGTTCATCAGCTTCGGGTCGAACAGGGCCTGGGAGGCCATGCTCGGGACGCTGCCGGGCGGGAAGGCGTCGCTGCAGGACCGGCGCTGGGACATCCTGTTCCAGGTCGCCACGAACAACTGGCGGCCCGCCAACGGGGCGACCGCCGAACCCGTCCAGATGCAGCTGCTGGACATCCGCCCGGGTGAGGAACCTTGAACGGCGAGCGCGACACCGCCCCGGCCGCGGACGAGCTCGAGGCCATGATGCAGGCCGTCGTGCGCAAGGTGCGGGCCTACAACCCCCGCGCCGACGCCGACCGCCTGTGGGCCGCCTACCGCCGCAGCCGCCAGGCCCACGAGGGCCAGCTGCGCAAGAGCGGCGAGCCCTACTTCGTGCACGCCCTGACCGTGGCCGACATCCTGGCCGACCTGCGGCTCGACGTGGACACGCTGGTCGCGGGCATGCTGCACGACGTCGTCGAGGACACGTCGCTGGACCTCGACACGGTGCGCCGCGAGTTCGGGCCCGACGTGGCGCACATGGTCGACGGCGTGACGAAGATCAGCGACTTGCGCTCGCACAACCCCGAGACGCGCCAGGCCGAGAACTACCGCAAGCTGGTCTTCTCGATCACGCAGGACCCCCGCACGGTCCTGATCAAGCTGGCCGACCGCCTGCACAACATGCGCACCGTCGAGTTCCTGGCCGACGAGCGCCAGGCCAGCATGTCGCGCGAGACGATCGACGTCTACGCCCCGCTGGCCCACCGCTTCGGCCTGGCCAAGATCAAGTGGGAGCTCGAGGACCACGCCTTCAAGGTGCTGAACCCGAAGGCCTACTACGCGGTGGGCGACGGCGTGCTCCAGACGCGCGCCGACCGCGAGCGCCTCATCGAGGAAGTGAGCCGGCCGCTGCAGGAGAATCTGGCCGAGGCCGGCGTCGAGGCCGAGATCGTCGGCCGGCCCAAGCACTTCTATTCCATCTGGAACAAGATGCAGACGCAGGACATCCCGATCGAGCGGGTGTACGACCTGCACGCCCTGCGCATCCTGGTCAAGACCAAGGTGGACTGCTACCACGCGCTGGGCATCGTCCACAGCCTGTTCACGCCGCTGCAGGACCGCATCAAGGACTACATCGCCAACCCCAAGCCCAACATGTACCAGTCCCTGCACACGACGATCCGCGCGCCGGGCGGCAAGTTCGTCGAGATCCAGATCCGCACCTACGAGATGCACGAGCGCAGCGAGATCGGCATCGCCGCGCACTGGAAGTACAAGGAGGGGCCGGGGGAGGAGCACATCGACTTCTCGCGGATGGTCAGCTGGCTCAAGCAGCTGATGGAGTACCAGGAGGACGTCACCGACCCCCGCGAGTTCATGGCGGGCATGAAGCTCGACATGTTCCAGGACGAGGTCTTCGTCTACAGCCCGCGCGGCGACATCTTCCAGCTGCCGCGCGGCGCCACGCCCCTGGATTTCGCCTTCGAGGTCCACTCCGCGGTGGGCCTGCACTGCGTCGGCGCGAAGGTGAACGGGCGCATCGTCAGCCTGACCACCGAGCTGAAGAACCGCGACACCATCGAGATCCTCACCAGCAAGAGCGCGCACCCGGGCACGTCCTGGCTGGAGATCGTCAAGACCGGCAAGGCGCGGCACCACATCCGCCGCTGGATCCGCTCGACCCAGTTCGAGGAGAGCGTGCGGCTGGGGCGCGACATCCTCGCGCGCGAGTTCGGCCGGCACAAGCTGAACGTGAACCCGGACAAGGACCTCGACGGGGTCGCCCAGGAGATGGGCTACACCGAGACCGAGAAGCTCCTGGCGGCGGTGGGCTGCGGCGACCTCACGTCGACCAAGGTCGTCGCGCGCCTGGAGCCCCGGCAGAAGAAGCCGCCCGAGAAGCTCGTCGACATGGGCAGGGACATCTACGCGACGCTGCTGCGGCGGCGCGTGTCCGGCGTGAAGATCCAGGGCCTCGACAGCCTGATGGTGCGCTACGCCCGCTGCTGCGAGCCGATCCCCGGCGACCAGGTGATCGGCGTCGTCACCCGCGGCCGCGGCGTCTCGGTCCACCGCCTCGGCTGCTCGAACCTGGCGAACATCGAGCCCGAGCGCCTCATCGACGTGTCCTGGGACGTGGGCGCGGAGCAGGTCTTCCAGGTGAAGCTCACCGTGACGGCGCTGGACCGCCGCGGCCTGCTGGCCGATCTCAGCGATGCGATCCGCGGCGTGGGCACGAACATCCACAGCGGCGACTTCAAGGGCGACCACGAAGTGGCGGTCGTGTCGTTCCTGGTCGAGGTGCGCAACCTCAACAACCTCGAGCGGGTCCTGCTCGCCGTGAAGCGCGTCGACGGCGTCCAGCGCGTGGAGCGCTACCAGCTCAACTGACGCGCGAACCGACGGAGGAACGGCCGTGCGCTGCGTCGTGCAACGCGTGACCCGCGCCGCGGTGCGGGTGCAGGGCGAGGTCGTCGGCGAGATCGGCGGCGGCCTGCTGGTGCTCGCCGCTTTCGCGCCGGACGACACCGCGGACGAGCTGGGCTGGACGGCGCGCAAGCTGCCGGACCTGCGGGTCTTCAGCGACGACGCGGGGCTCATGAACCGCTCGCTGCGGGACGCCGGCGGCGGGATCCTGCTGGTCTCGCAGTTCACCCTCTACGGCGACATCCGCCGCGGCCTGCGCCCGAGCTTCACAGGTTCGGCGCCGCCCGAGGCCGCCCGCCGCCTGTACGACGACTTCGCGGCGCTGCTGCGCGCGCAGTGGCCGCAGGTCGCCGAAGGCCGCTTCGGCGCCGCGATGGCGGTCGAGCTGGTCAACGACGGCCCCGTCACCCTGATCCTGGAGCGCGGGCGTTCCGGGGGAAAGACCGCCACGACATGCTGACGAGCCCCTTCCTGGACTGGCCGGCGGGCGAGGAGCTGGTCCTCGCCTCGGCCTCGCCGCGCCGCGCCGAACTGCTCGCCGTCGCGGGCGTGCCGTTCGCCGTGCACCCCGCGCCCGGCGCCGAGGCCGCGCACGCGGCGGCGGCCGCGACGCTGCTGCACGACCCGGCCGCCTACGCCGAGACGCTCGCGGACGCGAAGGCGCGCGCCGTGGCGGCGCAGCGGCCGCACAGTCTGGTGCTCGGCGCCGACACGGTCGTGGTGCTGGACGGCGACGTGCTGGAGAAGCCAGCCGACGACGGCGACGCCCTGCGCCTGCTGCAGCGCCTGCGCGGGCGCCGCCACGTCGTGGTCACCGCCCTGGTCCTCTACGACCGCGCCGAGCGGGCCTGGCGCGGCCACGAGTCCACCGGTGTCGAGTTCCTCGAGCCCGACGACGCGGCCCTGCGCCGCTACGTCGCCACCGGCGAGCCGCGCGACAAGGCCGGCGCCTACGGCATCCAGGGCTACGGCGCGCTGATGGTGCGCCGGGTCGAGGGCTGCTACTTCAACGTCATGGGGCTGCCGCTGGCGCTGCTCGGCGGCGCGCTGCGCGCGACGATGCAGCGGCGCCGCGACCGGGAGCGGGCGTGAACGCCGCGCAGCCGGAATTCCCGTTCCCCGTCGTCGCCTGGCGCGACGGCGCCGTGGCGCTGATCGACCAGCGCCGCCTGCCCGGCGAACTCGTCACCCTGGTCTGCCCGGACGTGCCCGCGCTCGCCGAGGCCATCCGCACGCTCGCGGTGCGCGGGGCGCCGGCGATCGGCGTGGCGGCGGCCTGGGGCCTGGCGCTCTCCTGGGAACTGTCGCGGCGCGCCGGCCGCGACGCGGCCGCCGCCCTGGCGGTCCTGGAGCGCGACCGCGCCCTGCTGGCCGCGACCCGCCCCACGGCCGTCAACCTGTTCTGGGCGCTGGACCGCCTGGCGGCGCTGGCGGGCCGGCTCGTGGCCGCCGGCGCCGGCGCGCCGCAGGTGGGGGCGGCCCTCGTGGCGGCGGCCGCCGACCTGCGCGAGCGGGACGTGGCGACGGGCCGGGCGCTCGGCGCGTTCGGAGCCGCCCTGCTGCCCGATCCCGCGACCGTGCTGACCCACTGCAACGCCGGCGGGCTGGCGACCGGCGGCTACGGCACGGCCCTGGGGGTGGTGTACGCCGCCGTCGACGCCGGCAAGCGCGTGCGGGTCTACGCCGACGAGACGCGGCCGCTGCTGCAGGGCGCCCGCCTCACGGCCTGGGAACTGCAGGCCAGGGGCGTTCCGGTCACGCTCATCTGCGAGGGGGCGGCCGGGAGCCTGCTGCGCACCGGGACCGTGGACGCCGTGATCACCGGCGCCGACCGCATCGCGCGCAACGGCGACGTGGCCAACAAGATCGGGACCTACCCCCTGGCCGTGCTGGCCCGCACCCACGGGGTGCCCTTCTACGTGGCGGCGCCGCTTTCGACCTTCGATCCGGGCGCCCCGGACGGCAGCGCGATCGTCGTCGAGGAGCGGGATCCCCGCGAAATCACTGAATACCAAGGGGTTGCCGTGGCGCCGGCCGGCGTGGGAGCCTGGAACCCGGCCTTCGACGTGACGCCGGGCGACCTCGTGACGGCCATCGTCACCGAACGGGGCGTCCACCGACCCCCGTACGGGGCCTCGCTGGCCGGGATCGGCCCCGATGCGCCCGATTCCCTTCCTTGACAGGATGCGGCCGTTCTGCTAAATTTCCGCTCTTGCTTGGTTTGTTTCGAGCATTGCTTGGTTTGTTCGAGCCTTGCTTGGTTTGTTCGCGCAGTCGGCGTTCCTGACGCCGGTTGCGTGGTCCGCGCCCCTCACCTGGGGCGCAATCACGGGACCGTACCCTACGGAGGGAGACTCGGCGGTCGGACGGTCGCCGGGCCTCGGTCTGTTACGCCGCGAGATCGCGCCGACGGCGGCGCGCGTGGAGGCTGGACTTGATGACGCAGAATTACAGGATGCTGGACGTGAAGACCTACAGCATGAAAGCGGCCGAGATCGACAAGGAGTGGCTCGTGGTCGACGCCACGGACATCCCGCTCGGCCGCCTCGCCACGCAGATCGCGTCCCTGCTGCGCGGCAAGCACAAGCCGACGTTCTCCGCCCACCTCGACATGGGCGACAACGTGATCGTGATCAACGCGGCGAAGGTCAAGCTGACCGGCCTGAAGGGCCAGAACAAGATCTACGACCACTACAGCCAGTTCATCGGCGGACTGAAGCGGGTGCCCCTGCAGACGATGACCGAGAAGCACCCCGAGTTCGTCGTGACCAACGCAGTGCGCGGCATGATGCCGAAGAACAAGCTCTCCCGGCACCAGCTGAAGCACCTGCGGGTCTACCCGGGGAGCGACCATCCCCACCAGGCCCAACTGCCCCGCGTCCACGCGGTGAGCGTCTAGTCCACGGGACCGTCCCGGCCCCGCGGGGCGGGCGAAGGAGATCAGTTTGGACGACAAGTACTACGCGACCGGCCGGCGCAAGACCTCGGTGGCCCGCGTCTGGGTGACCCCCGGCGGGTCCGGCAAGATCACGGTCAACAGCAAGGACGCCGGGACCTATTTCGACGCCATGCGCATCCAGACCATCAACGAGCCGCTCAAGGCGCTCGTCGAGAACCAGACCTACGACGTGTGGGCCACGGTCACCGGCGGCGGCCCCACGGGCCAGGCCGGCGCCCTGCGCCACGGCCTCGCCCGCGCGCTGGTCGCGGCCAACGAGGAGAACCGCGTCGCGATGCGCAAGGCCGGCCTGCTGACGCGCGACTCCCGCATGGTGGAGCGCAAGAAGTACGGCCAGCCCGGCGCCCGCAAGCGCTTCCAGTTCTCGAAGCGGTAAACGGCGGACGTTTACCGCGGGGCGCGTCGCGCCCCACACCACGCACCCGACGGGAGGACGGGACCGGTGGCGCCCGAGGGCGTTCGTCCCGTCCGTCGATCGTCGGGGAGGCATCAACCGGACAACGGAGGATCGTCATGGCCAACGTCGGACTCAAGGACCTGCTCGAAGCGGGCGTCCACTTCGGTCACCAGACCCGCAAGTGGAACCCCAAGATGCGGCCCTACATCTTCATCGCCCGCAACGGCATCTACATCATCGACCTGCAGAAGACGCTGCGCGCGCTGAACAAGGCGCGCGATTTCCTGACCGGCGTGTCGGCCAAGGGCGGCACCGTGCTGTTCGTCGGCACGAAGAAGCAGGCCAAGGTCGCCGTCAAGGAACTGGCCACCCGCTGCAACATGCCCTACGTCACCGAGCGCTGGCTCGGCGGCATGCTCACCAACTGGCAGACCATCAGCAAGAGCGTCGCGAAGCTCGACGAGATCGAGAGCCTGCGCGCCACCGGCAAGATCGAGCAGTTCTCGAAGAAGGAGCAGCTCGAGATCGCGCGCAACTACGAGAAGCTCGAGAAGAACCTCGGCGGCATCCGCCACATGAAGGGCCTGCCCGCGGCCGTCTTCGTCATCGACACCGTCGAGGAGGAGACCGCCGTCCGCGAGGCGAACAAGCTGGGCATCCCGGTGGTCGGCATCGTCGACACCAACAGCGACCCCGAGATGGTCCGCTATCCCATCCCCGGCAACGACGACGCCATCCGCGCCATCTCCCTCTACGTCTCGGTCGCGGCGGCCGCCATCGCCGAGGGCCGCTCTTCGCGCAACGAGGGCCGCGACGGCGGCGTGGAGATCCAGGCCGACCGCGGCGGGCGCGCGGCGCCGGCCGCCGTGTCGATGGACGACGCCGAGGCCGCCAGCGAATGATCCCGCCGCGGCCCGGCCACCCCGCGCGGGGAGGCCGGGCCGCGGCGCGGACGCAACCGACGACCGTCACCGCAGCCAACCCGCAAGAACGGGCGCGTCCGGGCGGACGCGACGGGAGGAACGATGGAGATCACCGCCAAGATGGTCGCGGATCTGCGCCAGCAGACCAACGCCGGCATGATGGACTGCAAGAAGGCCCTCTCCGAGTGCAACGGCAACATGGACGAGGCCGCCGACTACCTGCGCAAGAAGGGCATCGCCAAGGCCGCCAAGAAGGAGGGCCGCGCGACGGCCAACGGCCTGGTCGAGAGCTACATCCATCCCGGCGGCCAGGTCGGCGTGCTGCTCGAAGTCAACTGCGAGACCGACTTCGTCGCCCGCACCGACGAGTTCAAGCGCTTCGTCCACGACGTGGCGATGCACATCGCCGCCGCCTCGCCCGTGGCGCTGGACCGCACGACGGTCGACGCCGCCCTCGTGGAGAAGGAAGCCGAGATCTACAAGGCGCAGATGCAGGAAGAGGGCAAGCCGGACAATATCATTGACAAGATCGTCAAGGGTAAGATAGACAAGTTCTACGGCGAGGTCTGCCTGCTCGAGCAGAAGTTCGTCAAGGACCCCGACCAGACGATCGAGGACCTGCTGAAGTCGAAGATCGGTTCCCTCGGCGAGAACATGGCGATCCGGCGGTTCGTGCGCTACCAGATCGGGGGCTGAGCCGCTCCCCGGCCAGGGTGAAGGGCCCGGGCCATGGGCCCGGGCCTTTTCCGTACCCGCGAGAATCGACGCCTGCCGGCGAAAGGATGTGGCGTGTCCCACCCCCGCTTCTCGAGGATCCTGCTGAAGCTCAGCGGCGAAAGCCTGGCCGGCGACGCCGGCCCCTTCGACCACGAGCGTCTCACGGGCCTCGCCCAGGCCGTCTCGCGCGCGGTGGCCGAGGGCGTGGAGGTCGGCATCGTGGTCGGGGGCGGGAACCTGTTCCGCGCCCGCACCGCGAACCTGAACGTGCTGGGCCGCGTCACCGCCGACAACGTCGGCATGCTCGCCACCCTGATGAACGCCGCCGTCCTGCGCGACTACCTGCGGGCCGAAGGCACCAGCGCCCTGGTGCTCAGCCCCCACGAGGTGACGCCCCTGTCGCAGACCTTCACGCGCGACCGCGCCATGCCGCAGTTGAAGGCCGGCCGGGTCCTGATCTTCGGCGGCGGCACCGGCAACCCGTTCTTCAC
>JAUSBL010000041.1 GCA_030658975.1 Candidatus Latescibacterota bacterium | reverse complement strand
GTTGTCCGGCAGCACCCAGGGCTCGGAGTGGTGCATGAGCATGCCGGGGAACATGATCGCGTGGAAGACGATGTTGTCCTTGCCGATGAAGTGGACCAGGCGCGAGCCCGGGTCCTGCCACCACAGGCGCCACGCCTCGGGAGTCGTCCCGCACAGGACCCGCACGGCATACATCGCGTCGAAGGTCGAAGACAGCTTGGCCAGAGTTTGGTCCACGATCTTGCGGATGTCGCGAAGGAGGTGGTGCCCGGGAATCCGCACTTCGAGGGGGCGGTAGCTGAAGATATCAGGCTGGTCCGTGCACATATCGCGCAATGGGCTCCCTCCTTGAACTGCAGGGAGGGTTCCATGTGGCTCCGACAATACGACAAAGGGCCAGGCGCCAAGACGCCCGGCCCTCACACGTCATGCTGAAGCCTTACCGGACCACGGTCACCCGCTTGACCTCCTCGTAGCCGCCCCGGGCCTGCAGGCGCACGAAGTAGATCCCGGCGGCGACCGGTCGTCCGTCGTCGCTCCGCCCGTTCCAATGCAGTTGGCCGCTGCCGTTCTTCAGCCCGCTGCTCAGCGTGCTCACGCGGCGGCCGGCGATGTCGTAGATGGCGACGGTCTCGTTGGCGCTCTTGTCCGCCAGCGCGTAGTCGATGGTCACCTGTCCGCCCGGACTCGGATTGGGGGAGACCGTCAGGGGACGCACCAGAGGCAGCACGTCTTCGGGATCCTCCACGCCGGTGATGCTGATCTGCTCGATGGTCACGACCACATCGTTGCCGCGCACGGCGACCCACGGCATGATGCCGGGAGCGAATTCGCCGCCCGGCGCGATCGTCAGTTCGCCGACCACGGAGTCGGCGGTCAGCACCACGAAGGTGTCGTCCACGGCCAGCGTATAGCCGGCCAGGAAGTTCAGCGACACCTCGCCGGCCACCACGGCGTCGCCCGTGATCTCCAGAACGTCGTATCCGGAGCCGGGGGTCGTGCCGTCGATGTCGATGGCCAGGGTGCCGTCGAGGCTCTGGGTGTAGTCGCCGTCGATGGTCAGGGTGCCGGGCGCGCCGCCGGGAGAGACGGTGCCGCCGGTGTTGTGGAAGTCGCCCACGACCAGGCCCTCGCCGCCGAAGACGCCGCCCTGCAATTCGACGGAGTCGCCGTAGCCCATGTCGAGGGTGCCGTCGATGGTGGTGGTGCCGGCGGTCTGGATGAAGTCGTCGTCGTGGTCGGCCCGTGTGCCGGACGCGACCTCGAAGACGCCCTGCTGCGTGAAGGGCCCCGCCAGTATCTGCAGGCCCGCGGCGCCGGTCACGCTGACCGTGCCCGTGTTCAGGAAACCATCGCCGTTGACGTCGAGGATCATCGGCCACAGGGCGTGATCCGCGAGCAGCGTTCCGTGGTTGGTGATACCGATCTGGCCGTTGCCCACGTACATGGCGCCTCTGATGGTGTTGTCCTGGTTGATGAGGCGGCTGGAATCGGAGCTGTAGATGATGGCGTAGCGCGACCCTCCGTAGCCGTCGACCACGCCGCCGCCGGTCAGCGTGACGGGGCCGTTGGCCGTATTCAGGTAGGACCAGGTGCTGGTGGAGTCGAGATGGATGGTGTCCTGGTTGGCGATGGTCCCTTCCAGGACGAGGCTGTAGCCGTTGCCCACGCGCACGCAGCCCAGGCTCGTCAAGTCCATGAAGCGCGCGCCATAGGTGTTGACCTGGAATTCGCCGCCGGTGGACGTCCGCAACGTGCCGCCCGTGATGGCGGTGGTGCCCAACAGCTTGACCGTCGCGCCGTCGACGGCCTCGATCACGCCGCCGGTATTGTTGTAGTCGCCGGCATACAGCTCCATCACGGCGCCGTTCTCGGCGCGCATCAGGGACGTGTTGATCAAGCCGTCGGCGCTCGGGTCGATCATCATCGGCCACACAGGGTGATCCGCGAGCAGCGTTCCGTGGTTGGTGATGCCGATCTGGCCGTTGCCCACGTACATGGCGCCTCTGATGGTGTTGTCCTGGTTGATGAGGCGGCTGGAGTCGGTGCTGTAGATGATGGCGTAGCGCGATCCCCCGTGGCCATTGACCACGCCGCCGCCGGTCAGCGTGACGGGGCCGTTATCCGTATTCAGGTAGGACCAGGTGCTGGTGGATTCGAGATGGAGGGTATCCTGGTTGGCGATGGTCCCTTCCAGGACGAGGCTGTAGCCGTTGCCCACGCGCACGCGGCCCAGGCTGGTCAAGTCGATGAAGCGCGCGGCTGAGGAGTTGACCAGGAATTCGCCGCCGGTCGACGTCTGCAACGTGCCGCCCGTGAGGGTGGTGGTGCCCGACAGCTTGACCGTCCCGTCGTCGACGGCCTCGAACACGCCGCCGGTGTTGTCGTAGTTGCCGGTATTCAACTCCATCACGGCGCCGTTCTCGGCGCGGATCAGGCCCGAATTGGTCATGCCGCCGCTGCTGGGGTCCAGCAGCATCCGGTGGAGCGGGTTGTCGGCGATGATGGACCCTTGGTTGTCCATGGCGATCGTGTCATAGCCCAGGTTCATGGCGCCGCGGATCGTGTTGTCCACGTTGACCAGCGAACCGCCGCCGGTGCCGTTGAGGATGTTGTAGAGGCTGGTGGTGCCGCCGCCGATCAGTTCGCCGCCTCCGGTCAGTCTGACCGGTCCGTCCTGGACGGTGAAGTAGGTCCAGGAGGAGAGGGAATTCAGCCTGATGACGCCCCGGTTCTCGATGCCCCGGCGACCCTGGGAGCTCGAGACCTGCAAGCGGTAGTAGTTGCCGACCTGCACTTCGTCTTCGGCGTCCACGTAGAGCGAATCGATGGTCACGGTGCTCGTGATGAGGGCCGTGATGGGCCCGGGGCGATCCAGGACGGCGGCATACCGGTTGGCGCCGTTGTTCGGCACGCCGACCGGCGACCAGTTGGCGGCGGTCTCCCAGGCGCCGCCGGTGGCGCTGTTCCAGTGCGATGTCAAGTCGGCGGCGTTCGTCGCCAGGGGCAGGAGCAGGACCGCAGCGGCCAGCAAGGCCGCGGATCGTGTCCGATTCGATCTGCGGTGAAACATGTTTGACCTCCAGTTACGCGGTGGCAGCAGGTACTGGTACGTACTCCAACAGGAATTCGAGTTGGGGACCGCCCGCGCCGAGCTGCAGGACGTCGCCCGAGCGCAGGGCGGTGGGCCCCACCACCGGACGGCCGTTGAGCAGGGTCCCGTTGCGGCTGCCGAGGTCCGTGACCAGGAAGCGTCCCGGTTCGGCGGCGGGCTCGATGCGCGCATGGTAGCGACCCACTGCGGGGTCGAGTCTTGGCGCGAACCGCACGGCGGCCGAACGCGCGCGGCCGAGGATCAGTTCACGGTGCGCGCCCAGCGGCACCACGTCCACGTGGGTCGCGCGCGAGCCCGTGAGATGGCGGAAAATGATCTGGACGACGCCGGATTCCATCGTGCACTCCTCCTTCACCAGGAAGAGCGCAAACGGACGGCTCCGGGGATCACGGTTATTTCGCGGGGAGAAGGGCGCGCATCTGCTCCGCCCGTTCGGGATGCGGCCAGGCCTCGTAGAGCGCCACCAGCCGGCGCAGGTTCTGCACCGTGCGGGCGTGCCCGGGCCCCAGGGATCCGTCGAGGATCGCGTGGGCCTCCAGCAGCAGGACCTCGGCCCGCGGGAAGTCGCGGATCAGCGTGAAGTGTTCGCCGAGCACTCCTTTGGAACTGCCCACGAGCCAGCTGTCGTCTCCCAGGTAGCGTTGCCGCAGCGCCAGGCTCTCGCCGAGGGCGCGTTCGGCCTCTTCGTGCCGGCCGAGGCCGTCCAGGCAGCGTCCCAGCGTCTGCAGGGCCGAGGCGATGGCCTGATGGCTGTCCGGCAGCGTCCCGCCGCGCAGCGCGAGCAACTGCCGGCTGAGGTCCGCCGCCAGTTCGTAGCGGCCGCGATCGAACTCGAAGCCGGCGTAGTTCATCAGGGTGGATGCGTAGTCGGGGTGCTCGCGCCCCAGCAGACGTTCGCGCTGCACCAGGACGTCGGCGTACAGGGTTTCCGCCTCGGCGTATTTCCCCTGCAGATCCAGGGCGGTGGCCAGGCTGTTCTTGATGTTGGTCACTTCCAGGCTCGGCGGCGGGTGGTTGACCGTCGCGATGGCCAGCGACGCCCGCTGCAGCGACTCGGCGGCCGCCCAGCGCCCCTGGGTGCCGAGAGCCACGGCCAGGTTGTTCAGCGAGCTGCCGACCAGGTCGGAGTTCCCGTCCAGCAGCCGCAGCCGGATGTCCAGCACCTCGCGGTGCGCCCGCTCCGCCGCCGCCGACTCTCCGCGCGCGTTGGCGATGCTGCCCCTCATCCCCAGCAGCGAGGCGTACAGGGTGTCGGGCCGGGCCGTGAGCGAACGCTGGATGTCCAGGCCGACGCCGATGACCGAATCCGCTCGCGCCAGCTCGCCGCTGGCGAGGTAGGCATTGGCCACGTACGTCAGGGTCACGACGTACGGGACGCTGCGGCGCCCCGTGAGCCGCTCCTGCAGGCGCGCGGCCTCGTTCAGGTGCCGCAGCGCCTCGTCGAGCCGGCCGATGGCCGCTTCGCTCTGCCCGATCACCTCTTCCAGGCGGGCGCGCACCTCCGGCTCGGCGGCCATCTCCGTCCCCAACCGCTGCGCGGCCTCGTCGAGCACCTCGGAGACCATGACGTCGCGACGGCCGCTCGCGGGCCGCACCGACTGCAGCAGGACTTCGAGGAAGCCGCTGATCCGCTCCGCCTGCAGCTGCGCGCGGCGCGCATGGCGCGCCTCGACGCCGGTGGCGATCATCCCGGCCGCCAGCGACAGCACGAACAGGGCCGTGGCCGCGGTCGCCGCGCGGTTGCGCAGCAGGAACTTCCGCAGCCGGTAGCCGATCCAGCCACGCTGCGCCTGCACCGGCCGGCCTTCGAGCCAGCGTTGCAGGTCGTCGGCGATCGCCTCGACGGAGGGATAGCGCGATTCCGGCTCGGGCCGCAGCGCCCGCAGCACGATGTGATCGAGGTCCCCGGCCAGCCGCCGCCGCAGCCGCGCGACGCTCCGCTCGCCGCACCGTTGCGCCGCCTCGGCGGTGGCTGTCGCGCTCGGCCGCGCGACCGTCTCCTCGAGCACCGCGCGTTCGAGGGCCGCCACCGTCCCGCCTTCGGCGTGCGTACGGCGCCCGGACAGCAGCTCGTAGAGCACAGCTCCCAGCGAGTACACGTCGGAAGCCGTGGTGAGGGTCTCGCCGCGGATCTGCTCGGGGCTCGCGTATTCCGGCGTGTAGGCCCGCACGCCGCCGCGCGTCGGCGGCATCTCCTCCTCGATCTGCGGGTCCAGCAGCTTGGCCACCCCGAAGTCGAGCAGCTTCACGTCGCCGTCCCCGGTCACCAGGATGTTCCCGGGCTTGAGGTCGCGATGGATGACGAGGTTGCGGTGGGCGTGCTGCACCGCGGCGCATACCTGCCGGAACAGCGACAGGCGCTGCGGCACCGTCAGCGCGCGACGGTCGCACCACGCGGTGAGGGGCTCACCCTCGACGTATTCCATGACGAGGAACGGCCGGCCGTCGGGACTGATCCCGCCGTCGAGCAGTGTGGCGATGTTGCGGTGCTGCAGGCGCGCGAGGATCCGGCGCTCGCGCCGGAAACGGGCCAGCGTGAGTGGCTGGCTGAATTCGAGACGGACCAGCTTGATCGCCACGCGCCGGTCGTACTGGTCCTCCCGGCGCAGCGCCTCGTAGACCGCGCCCATGCCGCCGAGACCGACGAGACGCACCACTTCGTAGGGGCCGAGACGTTGGCCGACCAGGGCCGAGGCGTCGCCGGGCATGGCCGCATCGGGCCCGCCGCTGCCGGTGGCCAGGGCCGGCGCCGTGCATTCCGCTTCATCGATCAGGTCGGCGACCTCGCGGGCGAGTCCGGGATCGCCGGCGGCGCGCGACGCCAGCGCCGCGCGGCGTTCGGGGGGTGGCAGGTCGATCACGGCGTCGAACAACTCGCGCAGCCGCCGCAGCCGGTCGGTCTCATCCGTCACGGCGGTCTCCCAGCGGGCCGCCGCCCAGTTCCCGGGCCAGCCACGCCTTCGCGAAGCGCCAATCGCGCTTGACCGTGGCGGAGGACACCTCGAGCATCGAGGCGACTTCGACGACTTCGAGCCCGAGCAGGAATCGCAACTCGGCGACCTGCGCCCAGCGGGGTTCCGCGGCGGCGAGCCGGGTCAGGGCGCGGTCCAGCTCCAGCGCGTCCAGCGGCGACGGGGCGGGGCCGGCGATTTCGTCGTGCAGCGTGACGCGCAGGCCGGCCCCCCGCTTGGCCGCGTTGCGGGCCCGCGCGTGATCGACCAGGACCCGTCTCATCACCAGGGAGAAGGCCCGCAGGAACTGCTGACGATCCTCGTAGGACAGGACTTCGCGGTCCAGCAGGCGCAACATCGCCTCGTTCACCAGCCCCGCGGGCTCGAGTGTGTGCCCCGAGCGCTCGTGGCTCATGTGCCGCCGCGCGATGGCGTGGAGCTCGGCGTACACGGTCTGGTACAGCTGATCGCGCGCGGTCTCGTCCCCGTCACGCGCGGCGTGCAACAGGAGCGTGACGCCCCGGGCGGGTGACGAGTTCGCTGGCATGGATGGACCCCCGGCACGGCTGCCGACGCAGGGACGCGACCCGGGCAGACACGCCGTGGCCGCGCCTCCGCAAGGGGCCGCACCATTCTGATAACAGGCTGCCATTATACCACTGCACGACAGGCCGGATCAGCGGAATCTACCCCGGTGGCGCGGGGCTGGACGACGGGCGGCTCCCAGCGACGTGCCGGGGAGCCGTGGCGGGCACAACTGCCGTATGATGTCTAAGTTGTGCCATTGGATGAACCCCGGAGGCCTGAAGCCCGTGACCCGGACCCTCGACATCCGCGCCCGCAGGTCGGCCCTGACGGCCGTTCTGGCCGCGACCATCGCCCTGGGTGCCTCTCTGACGGGGGCGCCGGATGGGAGAGCCATGGATCATGACACCCCCGACGGCGATCGCTCTGGCGGGGCGACGCTCCTGATCGACGATTTCGCCCGCGACGACGGCGTCTCCAGCCTCGCGACGGCCTGGCAACGATTCACCGACCAGGTCATGGGTGGCCGTTCGCAAGCCAACAGTGAGGTCGAAATTCTCGACGGGCGCCGCTGCCTGCGTCTGACCGGCGAGGTCTCACTCGCCAACAACGGCGGCTTCATCCAGGTCGCGCTGCCCCTCGCGGCGCGCGGCGACGCGCTGGATGCGCGGGGCTGGACCGGCCTGCGCCTGCTGGTGCGCGGCGCCGGCGACGGCTACTACCTCCATCTGCGCTCCTCGGATTGCCGGCTGCCCTGGCAGTACTACGGGGTGGAACTGCCCTGTGGTCCCGAGTGGTCCACAGTCGAGATCGCCTTCGCCGACTTCCAGCCCGAGTCCCTGGGGGCGGCGCTGGACATGTCCCGACTCCAGCGCCTCGGCGTCGTCGCGGCCAAGAAGGCCTTCGCGGCCGACATAGCGGTAGCGCGGATCGAATTGTACCGTTGAAGTGATCTGCCCCCCGGCTCCGATCAACCGCCTGAGTCCGGCTTCGAGGCTCAGGCCAACCCGTCCGTCAACGCCCGCAGCCGTTCCACCTCGGCTTCGATGACGTCGGGATCCAGCCTGGGGAACAGGATCTCCGGCGTCCCCAGCGTCCGCCCCGCCGGCAACGCCTCCAACCCTTCCGTCCATCCCCCGCGGTGCAGGTCGGACTTCATCCCCAGCCACCCCCACACCTTCGTCATGCTGAACGGCACCACCGGCGCCAGCATCACCACGATCTGCCGCACGATCTGCAGGGTGACCGCGATCGAGACGCCGCAGCGCGCCAGGTCGTCCTTGCGGCTGCGGAAGGGGGCCGACTCGTCGAAGTAGCGGTTGCCGGCCTGGCCGGCGGCGAAGGCCTCGTCCAGGGCGGCGCGGACCTCGAAGCGCTCCATGCGCTCGGCCCAGCGCCCGCGGCAGGAGGCCACCTCGTCGAGCGCGGCGCGGTCCAGGGGAGTCAGGTCGGCTTCGGTCCAGGCGGGCACGCGTCCCTCGAAATACTTGTGCGCGAAGGTGAACACGCGGTTGATGAGGTTGCCGAAGTTGTTGCCCAGCTCGTTGTCGGAGCGCGACTGCAGG